>DASSQU010000470.1:0-2470 GCA_035702325.1 Steroidobacteraceae bacterium | reverse complement strand
GTAGCGGCGCGGATCCAGTCCGGCGGCCGCCCGGCGCAGCACCGGGCGCGCGACCGCGCCGGCCAGGCGGTCGAGAAACGACGCCTGGAATTCCCGCCGCAGCCGGTCGGCGATCAGTCCCGCCACCCCCTCCATGGTCTTGAGCGCGACGTTGCCGGTGAAGCCGTCGGTGACCACCACGTCCACGTCGCCGGAGAAGATGTCGTCGCCCTCGACGAAGCCGACGTAGTTGAGGCCGCTCGCGGCGAGCAGCGCGTGCGCAGCCTGCACCACCTCGTGACCCTTGATGTCCTCCTCGCCGATGTTGAGCAGCCCGATGCGCGGCGCGGCGACGCCGTAGACGTCGCGGGCAATGATGGCGCCCATGGCGGCGAACTGCCGCAGCTGCTCGGGCGTCGCCTTGGTGTTGGCGCCGAGGTCGAGCATGTGGGTATGTCCGTGGGCGGCGGGAATCGCGGAGACGATCGCCGCGCGCTCCACGCCCGGGAGCGTCTTCAGCACGAAGTGCGCGATCGCGGTCAGCGCCCCGGTGTTGCCGGCGCTCACGCAGGCGCTGGCCGTTCCGTCACGCACCAGATCGACCGCGACCCGCATCGAGGAGTCTTTCTTGTGGCGGATCGCCTCGCGCGGCTTCTCGTCCATCGCCACCACCTGCGAGGCGGGAGCGACCGTGACGCGCTCGCGCACCGCGGCCGGCAGCCGCGCGAGCGCCGGCGTGATCAGCTGCGGCTCGCCGACCAGCAGCAACCGCAGCTCGCCGTCGTCGGCCAGTGCACGCAGCGCGCCCGCAAGGTATTCGCGCGGCTCATGGTCGCCGCTCATGACGTCGATCGCGATCGGCAGCACGCGGACTCTTCGGGTGCGACGCTAGATACCGGCGCTCATTCCTTGTCGGCGTCCTCTGCCGGTTTTTCCAGGATGCGACGGCCGCGATAGAAGCCGTCGGGAGTCAGGCGGTGGCGCAGGTGCGCCTCGCCCGACTGCGGATCGGTCGACAGCGCCGGCGGGCTCAGCCGGTCGTGCGAGCGGTGCATGCCGCGTCGCGAGGGGGTCTTGCGGCTCTTTTGAACGGCCATGGAATTTCAGCTCCTGGATCGATTCGACTCACGCTTCAACAGTTCCGCCAGCCGCGCGAACGGCTGGTGGGTCTCGCCGCCGAGCTGCGCGGATGCGCCCCGGACGCCGGCCGCGACGCACTCCTCCGGGCCCGCGTGCAGCGGCACGATCGGCAGCGTCAGCAGCAGCTCCTCCGTCAGCAGCCGTGCGATGCTGATGCGGCCTCCCGCGGCGAGCACCGGCTCGAGGTCGGCCGGCAGCCGCGCGGCATCGGCGTCGGAAGCGACCAGCGCCACGCGCACCCGCGACGCCAGCGGCAGTCGCATCGGACGCATGCAGCGTTGACACTCGAGCGTCGCCGCGCCCTCCACCGTCAGTTCCGCCACCGCCGTGCCCTGCTCGCGGCTGAAGTGCGCCTTGCCGTGCACCTCACCGGCGACGCTCGCGCGCAGCGCGCGCAACTCCTGCAGTTCCGTGAGCGGGACGGCAAAGTCGACGTCGGCTCGCCCGTCGGCCAGGCGACCGACGTCGAGCGGCCTCGACCAGGGCTGCGGCATGGGGCGCGTATAATAGGTAGCGAGTCCTCCCAAGTCAAAGTGGGATTTGGGGCTAAGCCATTGTTTCCCGAAGGCGATTCGTGCCGTCCGCCGCTTCCCTGCCGCCGCTGGTCCTCGCTTCCACGTCCCCGTACCGGCGCGAGCTGCTCGCACGCCTGGGACTCGACTTCAGCGTCGCGGCGCCCGGTCTGCCCGAAGATCGCCTTCCGGCTGAATCCCCCGCCGACCGGGCGTTGCGCCTCGCGACCGGGAAGGCGCAGGCGGTCGCATCCCGTCAGCCGGGCGCACTCGTCATCGGTGGCGATCAGGTGGCGGCCGCCGGCGATGGGATTCTCGACAAGCCGGGCGACGCCGCGGGCTGTCGCGCTCAGCTCACCGCCCTCAGCGGGCACAGCGCGCGCTTCTATACCGCCTGCGTCCTGATCGGCGGCAATCCCGCCGTGCATCTCGCCCACGTGGACACGACGACGGTGGTGTTCCGCGCACTCGCCGCCGAGGAGATCGCGCGCTACGTCGAGCGCGACCGGCCGTTCGACTGCGCCGGCGGCTTTCGCGTGGAGGCGGGCGGCATCGCGCTGCTCGAATGCCTCGAGAGCCAGGATCCGACCGCGCTCATCGGCCTGCCGCTCATCTGGCTCACCGGGGCGTTGCGCCGCGCCGGCTACCGCCTGCCGTAGCCCGGCGGCCGGCGTGCGCGACCAGCCGCTCGAGCACCGCGGCGAGCTCCGGCGGCAGCGGCGCGTTGACGCTGAAGGTTCCGCCCTGCGGCCAGGTGAAGCTCAGGCTCGATGCGTGCAGGAACATCCGCTCCAGACCGAGCGCGCGCAGCTCGGCGTTGAAGTCCGGATCGCCGTACT
>DASSQU010000469.1:0-2049 GCA_035702325.1 Steroidobacteraceae bacterium | reverse complement strand
CGTCGTCGCGTCCGATCACCGGGTCGAGCTTGCCCGACCCGGCCCGCGCGGTGAGGTCGATGGTGAATTTCTCCAGCGCCTGACGGCCCTCTTCGGCATTCGGGTCCGCGACCTTCTCGCCGCCCCGCACCTCCTCGATCGCCTTCTCGACCGCGCCGCGCACCACGCCCGCCTCCTTGAAGAGCCGCGACAGCGCGCGGTCCTCGAAGGCGGCGAGCACGAACAGCTCGCTCGAGATGAACTGGTCGCCGCGCTGCTGGGCGAGCTTGTCCGTGACGTTGAACACGCGGTTCAGGTCGTTCGAGACGTGGACCTCCCCGGGCGTGCCCTCGACCCTGGGCAGCGCGTCGAGGAGCGCGAGCAGCCCCGCGCGCAGCTTGTTGACGTCCGCGCCCGCCTTCAGCAGCAGCGGCCGCACGCCCCCGCCCGCGCTGTCGAGCAGCGCCAGCATGACGTGCGCGGGCTCGAGAACCTGGTGGTCGCGGCCCACGGCGAGCGACTGCGCGTCGGCGAGCGCCTGCTGAAAGCGGCTGGTGAGTTTGTCCATGCGCATGGAGACTGCCTCCGGGGGAGGATTCCGGGCTTCATGGGGACAAAACGCAGTCCGTTCAAGGGGCTGCGGCGCCGGCTGGGAGGATACCCCAAGCCGGGGCCCTTGGCGCACGGGTCGCCGGGCTCAGGCTTCGCGGTCGCGGAGCTCCCGCAGGGGACCGATGAATTTCTCGTAGTGGCGCCAGCGCCCGACCGAGTGCGAGTACAACTCCTGCCGTACCTGCCAGTAGCTCGCAGTCACCACGGGGCGCTCGGTCCGGTGGAACTCGAGGCAATTAGGGTTCCACTCCAGGCCGAGAAATTCGATGATCCTGCGGGTCCAGCGCTCCTGATCGGCGACGAGTCCCTCGTACGGCACCTCGAGCATCGCACCCGCCGGCAGGGCCGCGCACCAGTGTGCCATCAGCCGTCGGTGCGCACGGTAGTAGTGCGCCAGGTCCGACAAATCCATCGCGAAGCTCATCTGCTGGGGGAGCTCCTGGAAGTAGCAGGAGAGGCACGTATCGATCGGGTCGCGCCGCAGGTAGATGATGCGGGCGCGGGGCAAGACGCGGTGAATGACCCCGAGGTACTCGGAGTTGAAGGTCGCCTTGTCGATGACCCGCGGCGCATCCGGCCAGACGCGGGCCAGGACGCGCAGATACTCCGCCGAGAGCTCTGCCGCGAGCGGCTCGCCGATGGGTGCGCGTCGCAGCGCCTCATCGTGCCGCTGCATCGCCTGGCTCCAGAAGATGAGCTCGCCGGCGGCCCGCGCCGAAGGATGGGAGGCGATGATCTGGGCGACCAGCGTTGTACCGGATCGGGGCATGCCGAGCACGAAGATCGGACGCTCGGAGTCCGAGGCGCCCGCGGACGGCTGGGCGAGCGCCTCGCGGGTGTAGACGCGCAACATGTCCGCAACGAAGCGCTCCCTCGCCTTGCGGTCGTAGGGCTGTGCGACCTTCTTCTGCAACTCGTTGGCCCGGCGGTAGTGTCGAAAGGCCTGCTCGAAGCTGCCGCAGTCATCGTGAAATTTGCCCATCGCGTAGCGCAGATTCGCCTCTTCGAGCGGCGCGAGCTCCATGGCCGCGATTTTCTCCGCACGCTCGAGCCACGGGGCATCCGCGTCCGTCATGCGACGGTGTCGGACCCGCACGGACCAGGCGCGCGGCGCTTTCGGGTCGATCTCCGCAGCGCGCCGGAAGAGTGCCTCCGCCTCGCCGAACCGGCCCTCGGATCCGGCGACCTGTCCCATCCCGATCAGAGCATCGACATTGTGCGGGGAGGTCTTGAGTGCCTTCTGCAGCAGAGCCTTCGCTTCGCGCCACTGACCCTGGAGCATCAGCGTCGTGCCCAGGTTGACCTGCAGTGCCGTGCGCAGGCTGCGGTTTCGCCCCGCACGGCCCGGCATGATGCTGAGCGTGCGGCGAAACTGTGCTTCCGCCTCCTCGGAATGCCCGATCTGGGAAAGCGCCGCGCCGAGGTTGATGCCCGCCACGACGTTGCGCGGATCGAGCG
>DASSQU010000468.1:0-8563 GCA_035702325.1 Steroidobacteraceae bacterium | reverse complement strand
GCAGGGGTTCTTCGAGTTCGAGGGCTTCACCGGCCACCTGCCCGGCAAGCGGGCGCGCGACTACCAGGGCTGGGTGCAGATCTCGGCCGGCTGCAACATGAAGTGCTCGTTCTGCATCGTGCCGAGCACGCGTGGACGCGAGGTCTCGCGGCCGTTCGACGAACTGGTCGAGGAGGTGCGCGAGCTCGCCGCCCAGGGAGTCGCCGAGGTGACGCTGCTCGGGCAGAACGTCAACGCCTACGCGGGAGCCATGGCCGACGGCGCCCGCGTCGATCTCGCCACCCTCATCCATCACGTGGCGCGCATTCCCGGCATCGAGCGCATCCGCTTCACCACTTCCCATCCGCTCGAGTTCACCGACAGCCTGATCGAGGCCTTCGCGCACGTGCCCCGGCTCGCGAGCCACCTGCACCTGCCGGTGCAGAGCGGCTCGGACCGGGTACTGGCGCTCATGAAGCGCGGCTATACCGCGCTCGAGTACAAGGACAAGGTGCGGCGGCTGCGGGCCGTACGGCCCGACATCGCCATCTCGTCCGACTTCATCGTCGGATTCCCGGGCGAGAGCGAGCGCGATTTCGCCGCGACGCTCGCGCTGGTGCGCGAGGTGGGCTTCGATCAGTCCTTCAGCTTCATCTACAGCCGCCGCCCGGGTACCCCGGCCGCGGCGCTGCCCGACGAGGTCCCGCACGAGGTGAAACAGGAGCGCCTCGCGCGGCTGCAGGCGCTGCTCGAGACCCAGGCGCACGCGGTGAGCGAGTCGATGGTGGGTACGCGGCAGCGGGTGCTGGTCGAGCGGCCGGCGAAAAAGGACGCGCGCGAGCTCGCCGGCCGTACCGCCAACAACCGCTGGGTGAACTTCCCGGGACCCGCCTCGCTGCTGGACCGCTTCGTCGAGGTCGAGGTGACCGCCGCGCGCGCCCACAGCCTGCGCGGGCGCCTCACGCGGGCCGCATCCGCCCGGCTGCGCGCCGCGCCCGCCGCGCCGCGCGCGGCCAGCGGCTGAGTGGCCGTGGCCGCCTCTTCACCGCGCGAGCATCGGGAATTCGATCTCGGCGTCGGCGACAACGCCCGGCTAGCCAACCTGTGCGGCCCGCTCGATGAGAACCTGCGGCTGCTCGAGGGCCGGCTCGACGTGCGCATCCGCCGTCGTGGCGACAGCTTCCGCGTGTCCGGTGCGCTCGCCGCGAGCGCCGAGGACACGCTGCGCGAGCTCTTCGAGCTCACCCGCAGCGAGACGGTGACGCCCGAGCGCGTGCACCTCGCGCTGCGCGACCGCGAGGCCGGCGCGCCCCCCGCCGATGCGGACCTGCACGAGCACGGCGTGCGCGTACCGAGCGGCGGCATCCGCGCCCGCGGCAAACACCAGCGCGACTACCTGGCGCACATCCGCGGCGGCGATCTCACCTTCGGCATCGGGCCGGCCGGCACCGGCAAGACCTATCTCGCGGTCGCCTGCGCGGTGGACGCGCTGACTTCGGACCGCGTGCGGCGCATCGTGCTGGTGCGCCCGGCGGTCGAGGCCGGCGAGCGGCTCGGGTTCCTGCCCGGCGACCTCACCCAGAAGGTCGACCCGTACCTGCGGCCGATGTACGACGCGCTCTACGAGATGATGGGCTTCGACCGCGTGGCGCGCTTCATCGAGCGCAACGTGATCGAGATCGCTCCGCTCGCCTTCATGCGCGGCCGCTCGCTCAACGACTCCTTCATCATTCTCGACGAGGCGCAGAACACCACCGTGGAGCAGATGAAGATGTTCCTCACCCGCATCGGCTTCGGCTCCCGTGCGGTGGTGACCGGGGACGTCACGCAGACCGACCTGCCGGCCGGCAAGCAGTCCGGCCTTTCGCACGTGGTCGACGTGCTGCGCGGCGTGCAGGGAGTCGCCTTTACCTTCTTCGACGCCCACGATGTGGTGCGCCATCCGCTGGTGCAGCGCATCGTGCAGGCCTACGAATCGCGCGGTGGCTCGGGGTGAGCACCAGGGCCCGCGTCACCCTCGAGCTGCAGCGCAGGGTGCGGTCGTGGGCGCCGCCGCGGGCGGAGCTCGCGCGCTGGGCGAGTGCCGCGCTGGGCAGGCGCGCCGCGGGCGGCGAGCTCGGCGTGCGCGTGGTGGGTGCGGCGGAGAGCTGCCGGCTGAACGCACGCTTCCGCGGCCGGCGTGAGCCGACCAACGTGCTGTCCTTCCCGGCAACGCCGCTGCCGCGGGTGGCCACGAGCCGCGCGCGTCCTCTCGGGGACCTGGTGATCTGCCCGGGCATCCTGCGGCGCGAGGCCCGGGCGCAGGCGAAGACGCTGCGCGCCCACTGGGCCCACCTGGTGGTGCACGGCGCGCTGCACCTGATCGGCTACGACCATGAGCGCGCCGCCGATGCGCGGCGCATGGAGCGGCGCGAGGTCGCGGTGCTGCGCCGCCTCGGATTCGCGAACCCCTACCGCAGCTTCGTGAGCCGATGAGCAAGGACCCGAACACCACCGGTCGCTGGCTGCGCCGGCTCACCCAGGGTCTCGCCGGCGAGCCGCAGGATCGCGGACAGCTCCTCACGATGCTGCGCGAGGCCGGCGAGCGCGGACTGGTCGACCCGGATGCCCTCACGATGCTCGAAGGGGTGCTCGGGGTGTCGGACCTGCAGGTGCGCGACATCATGGTGCCGCGCGCCGAGGTGGTGTTCGTGCGGCGCAACGAGCCGGCGGCGCGCATCCTGCAGGTGGTGGTGGAATCCGGCCACTCGCGCTTTCCGGTGATGGACGAGGACCGCGACGACATCGTCGGCATCCTGCTCGCCAAGGATCTGCTGCGCCTCAAGAGCAGCGCGCCGCGCGAGCGTTTCGACATCCGCGAGTACATGCGCCCGGCGGTGTTCGTGCCCGAGTCCAAGCGGCTCGACGTGCTGCTGAAGGAGTTCCGCCGCAGCCGCAACCACATGGCGATCGTGGTGGACGAGTACGGCGGGGTGGCGGGCCTGGTCACCATCGAGGACGTGATCGAGCAGATCGTCGGCGAAATCGACGACGAGTTCGACGTCGAGGAAGAGAACATCCGCCGCGATGCCGAGCGCCAGTTCACGGTGCGCGGCGTGACCCGCATCGCCGAGTTCAACGAGTACTTCGGCGCGCGGCTCTCCGAGCAGGAGGGCTTCGACACCGTGGCGGGGCTGCTGATGAAGCATCTCGGGCGGCTGCCCCGGCGCGGCGAGTCGGCGCTCATCGACGGCTTCGAGTTCCGCGTGCTGCGCGCGGACCGCCGCCGCGTCGATGCGCTCAAGGTACTCGCGCCGCGCGACGTCCCGCCCGCGGAGGAACGCGCGGCGGGCGACGGGACCTGAGAGCCCGTGGGGCGCTCGCGCGCGCTGCTGCGGGCGCTGCTCGCGCTCGCCGCCGGGACGGCGCTCGCCGCCGCCTTTGCGCCGCTCGGGATCTGGCCGCTCGCGCTGCTCTCGCCCGCGCTGCTCATGTGGCTGTGGCAGGGCGCCGCGCCCCGCGAGGCCGCGCTCCTCGGCTTCTGCTTCAACGCCGGCACCTTCGCCGCCGGCACCTACTGGCTGTGGGTCAGCATCCACGACTTCGGGGAAGCCCCGGCGTGGCTCGCGCTGCTGCTGATGACGGGACTGATCGCCATCATGGGGCTCTACCACGCCGCCCTCGGCTACGCTGCGGCGCGCTGGCTGCCGGCGCGCGGCGCGCTGCGCTCGCTGGTCGCGCTGCCGGCGGCCTGGCTGCTCGTCGAGTGGTGGCGCGGCTGGTTCCTGTCGGGCTTCGCGTGGCTGTCGCTCGGCTACTCGCAGACCGATACCCCGCTCGCGGGCCTCGCGCCCCTCGTCGGCGTCTACGGCATCAGCGCGGTGCTGCTCGCCGGCGCCGGGGCGCTCACCGCGCTGCTGCAGGGCGCGCGCCGCACGCGGGTGGTGGCGGCCCTGGTGCTCGTCGTCCCGTGGCTCGCCGGGTGGGCGCTCGGCGGCGTGTCGTGGACGCACCCCTCGGGAGCCCCGGTCTCGGTGGCGGTGGTCCAGGGGGCGATCCCGCAGGACGAGAAGTGGCTCGACAGCAACCACGACACCACGCTGAAGCTCTACCGCACGCTCACCGAGCGGGCGCTCGGCACGCAGCTCATCGTGTGGCCGGAGTCCGCTCCGGCGGACACCGCCAACGATCTGGTGCCGTACATCACGGATCTGTACCGCGAGGCCCGCAGCCACGGCTCGGCGCTGGTGCTCGGGGTGCTGCGGGAGGAGCCGGCCTCGGACCGCGAGCCGGCGCGCTACTTCAACTCGGTGCTGGCGCTCGGTACCCGCGTCAGCTGGTACGACAAGCACCACCTGGTGCCCTTCGCCGAGTTCTTCCCGGTGCCGCACTTCGTGCGCTCGTGGCTGCGCCTGATGAGCCTGCCGTACTCGGACTTCACCCCGGGGCCCGCGTACCAGCCGCCGCTGCCGGCGGCCCGTCTCGAGCTCGGCGCCACGGTCTGCTACGAGGACGCCTACGGCAGCTCGATGCTGCGGGTGCTCGAGGACGCCGATTCCCTGGTGAACGTGACCAATGACGCCTGGTTCGGCCATTCGACCGCCCGCTACCAGCACTTCCAGATCGCCCGCATGCGGGCGCGGGAGGAGGGGCGCTACTTAATCCGGGCCGCCAACGACGGCGTTTCGGCCATCATCGGCCCGCACGGGGAGCCCGTGGCGCGCGCCCCGGAATTCCGCCCCTTCGTACTTGTCTCAAGGGTAATCCCGTACCAGGGTCTCACCCCGTACGCGCATGTTGGGAACTGGCTGGTCGTACTGCTCGCGGCCGGGGCGCTGGCGTACGGGCTGGGGGTGCGGAATGATAGGCGGCCGGGGACCCGGGACTCAGGTCCCGCGGCGCCGTTGCCCGATGGAAGTTAAGTGAAATGAACCTCAAAGCCGATTCCAAGCTCATTCTGCCGGCCCGACGGACGCTCGCCGTACTCGGCGTCGCCGTGGCGCTCGCGGCCTGCTCGCGCGAGACCAGTGCCGAGGCGACCCCCCCCGCCGCCAAGGCGCCGGCGGTGCTGGCTGCGACCGCGCCGGCCGCGACCATGCGGGCCGCGACCGCGGCACCGGCGGTCGAGCCTGCCTCGCTGTCCGAGCCGCTGGTGCGGGGCCTGCCCGACTTCGCGACGCTGGTCGAGCGCTGCGGTCCGGCGGTCGTCAACGTCGAGGTGGTGGAGAAGGTGCAGACCGGGCAGGGCTTCCAGGGGCTGCAACCGAACGACCCGCTGTACGACTTCTTCCACCGCTTCGGCATCCCGGGCCCGGAGCAGGCGCCGCGGGGCAATCAGCCGCCCGCGCGCGGCGCCGGCTCGGGCTTCATCGTCAGTCCCGACGGCTACATCCTCACCAACAGCCACGTGGTCGCCGATGCCGACACCGTGACCGTGCGCCTCACCGACCGGCGCGAGTTTCAGGCCAAGGTGATCGGCGCCGACGAGCGCACCGACGTAGCGGTGATCAAGATCAGCGCGAGCAATCTGCCGACCGTGCGGCTCGGCGATCCCTCGCACATCAAGCCGGGACAATGGGTGGTGGCGATCGGCTCGCCCTTCGGCTTGGACAACAGCGTCACCGCCGGCATCATCAGCGCCACCGCCCGCTCGCTGCCGAGCGACAACTACGTGCCGTTCATCCAGACGGACGTGGCGGTGAACCCCGGCAACTCGGGCGGACCGCTGTTCAACCTCGCCGGTGAGGTGATCGGCATCAATTCACAGATCTTCAGCCGCACCGGCGGCTTCATGGGGCTGTCCTTCGCCATCCCCATCGACGTCGCGCGCAACGTCGAGGAGCAGCTGATCAGGACCGGGCGCGTGGTCCGCGGCCGCATCGGCGTCACCATCCAGGATCTCAACGCGCAGCTCGCCGAGTCCTTCGGGCTCGACCGTCCGCGCGGGGCGCTGGTGTCCTCGGTCGAGAAGGACGGCCCGGCGGCGCACGCCGGCATGCAGCCGGGGGATGTGATTCTCGGCGTCGGCGGTCATCCGATCGAGCACTACGGGGAGCTCTCGGGTGCGATCGCCGCGATGAAGCCGGGCAGCGAGACGGCGCTGCAGGTGTGGCGTAACGGCAAGCAGCAGACCATGAACGTGCAGATCGCGGAGCTCAAGGAGCAGCAGCCGCTCGCCGCGAGCCGCAGAAGTCCCGCCGGCGGCAGCCCCCGCAAACCGAGCGCCTTCGGCCTCACGGTGCGCCCGCTCACGCCGCAGGAGAGGGAGCAGGCGGACACCCAGGGGAGCCTGGTGGTGGAGGAAGTCGCCGGACCCGCGGCGGCGGCCGAGGTGGCCCCCGGCGACATCATTCTCGGCGTCAACGGCCACCGGGTGCACAGCGTCAAGGAACTGGAGGATGCGGCCAGGGCCGCCGGCCGCAGCGTCGCGCTGCTGATCCAGCGCGAGGACGCCCAGATCTTCATTCCCCTGCGCCTGCCCTGACCCACGATGCGGGAGACGTACGAGCCCGCGGCCGTCGAGCGTGACGCGCAGGATTACTGGCATCGCCACCGTTCGTTCGAGGCGCGCGAGGACCCCGCGCGCCCGAAGTACTACTGCCTGTCGATGCTGCCGTACCCCTCGGGCCGGCTGCACATGGGGCACGTGCGCAACTACACCATCGGGGACGTGCTGACGCGCTACCTGCGCATGCAGGGCTACAACGTGCTGCAGCCGATGGGCTGGGACGCCTTCGGGCTTCCGGCCGAGAACGCCGCGATCAGCAACGGCGTGCCGCCGGCGAAGTGGACGCGCGAGAACATCGCCCACATGCGCGCGCAGCTCAAGTCGCTCGGCTTCGCCATCGACTGGCGGCGCGAGCTCGCCACCTGCGACCCGGCCTACTACCGCTGGAATCAGTGGCTGTTCCTGCGTATGCGCGAGCGGGGCCTCGCCTACCGCAAGTCGGGCATCGTCAACTGGGATCCGGTCGATCAGACCGTGCTCGCCAACGAGCAGGTGATCGACGGCCGCGGCTGGCGCACCGGGGCGCCGGTCGAGAAGCGCGAGATCCCCATGTACTACCTGGCGATCACGCGCTACGCCGGGGAGCTGCTCGCGGCGCTCGAGGAGCTGCCCGACTGGCCGGAGCGCGTGCGCGTCATGCAGGCGAACTGGATCGGCCGCAGCGAGGGCTGCGATATCGCCTTCCCCTACGCAGCCGATACCGTGAGCGCGGTGGGCGCCGCGGGATCGCTGCGGGTGTTCACCACGCGCGCCGACACACTGTTCGGCGTCACGTTCATGGCGATCGCCGCCGAGCACCCGGTGGCGCTCGCCGCGGCCCGCGCCAGTCCGAAGCTGGCCGCGTTCGTGGAGGAATGCCGCCGCGGCAGCGTCACCGAGGCCGAGCTCGCGACGCAGGAGAAGAAAGGCATGCCGACCGGGCTGCACGTGCTGCATCCCTTCACCGGCCAGCCGCTCGAGATCTGGGTCGCCAACTACGTCGTGATGGCCTACGGCGAAGGCGCCGTCATGGGCGTGCCGGCCCACGACGAGCGCGATTTCGAATTCGCCCTCGCGACCGGGCTGCCGGTGGTCACGGTGGTGCGCCCGACCTCGGGGGCCTACGAGGAGGTGCGCGCCCCCTGGATCGCTGCCTACGGCGAGCACGGCGTGACGGTCAACTCGGGGGAGTTCTCCGGTCTCGGCTTCCGCCAGGCGGTCGAGTCGATCGCCGCGGCGCTCGAGATGAAAGGCCTGGGCGCCAGGCGCGTGCAGTTCCGCTTGCGCGACTGGGGTATCTCGCGCCAGCGCTACTGGGGCTGCCCGATCCCGATCATTCACTGTGCGGCGTGCGGCGAGGTGCCGGTGCCGGACGTGCAGCTGCCGGTGGTGCTGCCGGAGGACCTGGTGCCCGACGGCAGCGGCAACCCGCTCGCCAGGTCTCCGGCCTTCTACCAGTGCAGCTGCCCGCAGTGCGGCCGGGCTGCGCGGCGCGAGACCGACACGATGGATACCTTCGTCGACTCGTCCTGGTACTTCATGCGTTACGCCTGCCCCGATCAGGCGGGCGCGATGGTCGACGAGCGGGTCGCTTACTGGCTGCCGGTGGACCAGTACATCGGCGGCATCGAGCACGCGATCCTGCACCTGCTGTATGCGCGCTTCTGGACCAAGGTGATGCGGGACCTCGAGCTGGTGAAGTTCGGCGAGCCCTTCACCCGGCTCCTCACCCAGGGGATGGTGCTCAATCACATCTATTCCTATCAGCCTCCGGGCGGACGCAAGCGCTACTTCAACCCCGCCGACGTCGAGACCCGGCGCGCGAGCGACGGCAGCGCCCGCTACGAGGTCGTGACGAGCGACCTCGGACCGCTCGCGGTCGAGCACGAGGGCATCGGCAAGATGTCGAAGTCCGAGGGCAACGGCGTCGACCCGGAGGGACTCATCGAGCGCTTCGGCGCCGACACCGCGCGGCTTTTCACCATGTACGCCTCGCCACCCGAGCAGACCCTGGAGTGGTCCGACGAGGGCGTGCAGGGCGCGTCGCGCTTCATCCGCCGCCTGTGGAGCGCGGTGTACGAGCAAGTGGCCGCGGGCGCGGCCCCGGCGCTCGAGCCG
>DASSQU010000467.1:0-2056 GCA_035702325.1 Steroidobacteraceae bacterium | reverse complement strand
GCGGCGGGCGAAGTGCGGCCGCTCGCGAGCGTGGCCACGCGCACCGAGCCGCGATCTCCGACCGGACTCGAGGAGTTCGACCGTGTCCTCGGCGGTGGGCTCGTGCCCGGCGCCGTGGTGCTGCTCGGCGGCGATCCAGGGATCGGCAAATCGACACTGCTGCTCCAGGCACTGGCGGCCATCGGCGCCGCGCGGCGCGCGCTCTATGTCACGGGCGAAGAGTCGCCGGAGCAGATCGCGCTCCGCGCGCAGCGTCTCGGACTGGTGAACGCGCCGGTGGAGCTGCTCGCCGAAGTGCAGCTCGAAGCGATCCTCGGCGCCGTGCGGACGCGGCAGCCCGAGGTGGTCGTGATCGACTCCATCCAGACGGTCTACACCGAAGCGCTGGAATCCGCGCCGGGAAGCGTGGCGCAGGTGCGCGAATGCGCCGCACAGCTCACCCGGCTCGCCAAGCAGAGCGCGATCACCGTGATCCTGGTCGGCCACGTCACCAAGGAGGGCGCGATCGCGGGCCCGCGCGTGCTCGAGCACATCGTCGACACGGTGCTGTATTTCGAGGGCGACACGCATTCGAGCTTCCGGCTGGTGCGCGCGATCAAGAACCGCTTCGGCGCCGCCAACGAGCTGGGCGTGTTCGCCATGACCGAGCGCGGACTGCGCGGCGTCGCCAACCCGTCGGCGCTGTTTCTCTCACACCATACGCAGGCCGTGCCGGGAAGCTGCATCCTCGCGACGATGGAGGGCTCGCGCCCGTTGCTGGTCGAGGTGCAGGCACTCGTAGACTCGGCGCAAAGCGGTATGGCGCGGCGGCTCGCGGTCGGGCTGGACCCGCAGCGTCTCGCGCTCCTGCTGGCGGTGCTCCATCGCCACGGCGGCGTCGAAACCGGTGCCTTCGATGTCTTCGTCAACGCGGTAGGCGGCGTGCGCATCGGCGAGCCGGCGGCGGATCTGGCCGTCCTGGCGGCGATCTATTCGTCCTTCAAGAACGTGGCGCTGGGCGGCAAGTCGTTCGTGTTCGGCGAAGTCGGCCTCGCCGGCGAGATCCGCCCCGTGCAGCGCGGCCAGGAGCGACTGCGGGAGGCCGCCAAGCTCGGCTTCGAGCGCGCCCTGGTTCCGGCGGGGAACCGGCCCAAGCAGCCGATCGAGGGCCTCGAGCTGATCTGCGTCGAGCGCATCGGCGAGGCGCTCGACCACCTGCGAGGCTGAGCCCGCGTGAGCTCCGCCGCCACCATGCAGGCGATGCTGCTGGAGGCGCCGGGTCAGGCGTTGCGCGCGGCAGCCGTTCCGCGCCCCTCCGCAGGCCCGGGCCAGGTGCTGATCCGGGTGCGAGCCTGCGGCGTCTGCCGGACCGACCTGCACCTGGTCGACGGGGAATTACCCGATCCGAAGCAGCCGGTCATTCCCGGACACGAGATCGTCGGCACGGTGGCCGAGCGCGGCGCCGACGTCGAGCTTGCCGTCGGCCAGCGCGTCGGCGTCCCGTGGCTCGGCTGGACCTGCGGCCATTGCGCCTATTGCACGGGCGGGCGGGAGAATCTGTGCGCCGAAGCCCGCTTCACCGGGTATCAGCGCGACGGCGGCTATGCCGAATATGCGCTCGCCGATGCGCGCTACTGTTTCGAGTTGCCCGAGCGCTATGGCGACCTCGAGGCCGCGCCGCTTCTCTGCGCCGGACTCATCGGGTACCGCGCTTATCGGCTTGGCGGGAAGGGGCGGCGCCTGGGCATCTACGGCTTCGGCGCGGCGGCGCATCTGATCGCCCAGGTGGCTGTCGCACAAGGGCGCGAGGTTTTCGCTTTCACTCGCCGAGGCGATGTCAAAAGCCAGGCATTCGCGCGAGCGCTGGGTGCGCGGTGGGCGGGGGCGAGCGACGAGCCGCCTCCCGCGCCGCTCGATGTGGCGCTCATCTTCGCCCCGGTGGGCGCGCTCGTACCGGTCGCGCTTGCGGCGGTGGCTCGCGGAGGCACTGCGGTCTGCGCCGGCATCCACATGAGCGACATCCCGGCGTTTCCGTATCGGCTTCTGTGGGGCGAGCGCACCGTCCGCTCGGTCGCCA
>DASSQU010000466.1:0-3768 GCA_035702325.1 Steroidobacteraceae bacterium | reverse complement strand
TACAAGCAGCTGTTCGCGCGCGGCCAGGAATTTGCCTACAGCATCGCGGATATCGCCCGGTATTACCGCACCTACCTGGAGCTGATGGAGCACTGGGATCGGGTGCTGCCGGGCCGCGTCCTTCGCATCCACCATGAGGACGTGGTCGATGACCTCGAAGGGGGAGTGCGGCGGATCCTCGAGCACTGTGAGTTGCCGTTCGAGCCTGCCTGCCTGGAATTTCACCGCACCCAGCGCAGCGTACGTACGGCGAGCTCCGAGCAGGTGCGCCAGCCCATATATAAGGAGGGGATCGACCAGTGGCGCCATTTCGAGCCCTGGCTCGGGCCGCTGCGCCGCGCACTCGGCGACCTGGCGCCCGCTACCGGCGCGCCGGTGGCCGGCTGATGCCGCCCGGCGCACCGCAGGCGCGCACGCATGTCGCCCGGGCAATACTTAAGCAACCCCTTAACTGTCGGCCGGTGGAGATATCCGCGTGCCGGCCGGCGGCCCGCGGCCGACTGACATGAAGAGCACTGCACGGGCGGTAGTGATCGGCGGCGGCGTGGTCGGCGCGAGCGTCCTGTATCACCTCACCAGGGCGGGCTGGAAGGACGTGATGCTGATCGAGCGGGGCGAGCTCACCTGCGGCTCGACCTGGCACGCGGCCGGCGGCATGCACACCATCAACGGCGATCCCAACGTCGCCAAGCTGCAGCAGTACACCATCAATCTCTACCGGGAGATCGAGCGGAGCTCCGGTCAGTCCTGCGGCATGCACGTCACCGGGGGCCTGATGCTGGCCGGCACGCGCGAGCGGCTCGACTGGCTCAAGATGACCCAGGCGCGCGGGCGCTACCTCGGCATGGAGCTCGAGCTGATCTCGGCCGCGGAGGCGGCGCGGCTGTTCCCGCTCATCGACCCGCGTCACTTCGTCGGTGCGCTGCTCGATCCCATCGAGGGCCACGTCGACCCCTACGGCGTTACGCACGCCTATGCGAAGGCCGCGCAGATCGCCGGCGCCGAGGTCGTGCGCCAGACCCGCGTCACCGGCCTCGAGCCCCGCAGCGACGGCTCCTGGGACATCATCACCGACCGCGGTAACGTGCATGCCGAGCACGTCGTCAACGCCGGGGGTCTGTGGGCACGCGAGGTCGGACGGCTGGCGGGGCTCGAGCTGCCCGTGCTCGCCATGGAGCACCAGTACCTCATCACGGAGGACATTCCCGCCTTCAGGGGTCAGAAGGAGCAACTGCACTGCATCGACTTCGAGGGCGAGATCTACACGCGCCAGGAGCGCGGCGGGCTGCTGCTCGGAACCTACGAGCGCGCCGGGGTGCCGTGGTCGCCGCGCGAGACCCCGTGGGACTTCGCGCAGAGCCTGCTGCCGACCGACCTCGAGCGTATCGCGCCGAGTCTCGAGGTGGCCTTTCAGCACTTTCCCGCGCTCGCCAGCGTCGGCATCCGCAAGGTGGTGAATGGTCCCTTCACCTTCACTCCGGACGGCAATCCGCTCGTCGGCCCGGTGCGCGGGCTGCGCAACTTCTGGGTTGCCTGCGGCGTGATGGCGGGCTTCAGCCAGGGCGGCGGGGTAGGGCTCGCGCTCGCGCAGTGGATGGCAGACGGTGATCCAGGGGCCGACATCTGGGCGATGGACGTGGCGCGCTACGGCAGCTGGACCACGCTCGCCTACACCAACGCCAAGGTACGCGAGAACTACTCGCGGCGCTTCCGCATCCGCTTTCCGAACGAGGAGCTCAGCGCCGCACGCCCGCTGCGCACCACGCCGGTCTACGAGCGGCTCGCAGCCGAGCACGCGGTGTTCGGGGATTACTGCGGGCTCGAGCACGCGCTGTGGTTCGCGCCCGATGGTGCGCAGGCGCACGAGGACATCACCTTCCACCGCTCCAACGCGCACGCTCACGTCGCGCAGGAGTGCCGTGCGGTGCGCGAGGCAGTCGGGCTGCTGGAGATCTCGAACTACGGGAAGTTCGAGGTCTCCGGACCCGGAAGCGTCGAGTGGCTGGCGCGCCTGATGGCGAACCGGATGCCGGCCGTCGGGCGGATTGCGCTCAGCCCGATGTTGAACGAGCGCGGCAGGCTCATCGGCGATTTCACCCTGTGCCGCCTCGCCGCCGAGCGCGTGTTTCTGATCTGCACCTATGCCGCCGAGGTGCATTACCTGCGCTGGTTCGAGCGGCACGCGCCGCCGCGCGGCGTGACCGTGCGTCCCTGCGCCATGGAGTACACCGGACTCGCGCTCGCCGGTCCCCGCTCGCGCGCGCTGCTGCAGAGTCTCGTGTCCAGCGAGCTTTCCGGGGACGCCTTTCCGTTCCTCGCCTTCCGCGCGCTCGATGTCGGGCGCATCCCGGCGCTGGTCGGACGCATCAGCTTCACCGGCGATCTCGGCTACGAGATCTGGGTGACGAGCGAGTACCAGCGGACGCTCTACGATCTGCTCCGCGAGGCGGGTGCGGCGCATGGACTGCGGCTGTTCGGCGCCCGCGCGCTCAATGCCATGCGCATCGAGAAGAGCTTCGGTACCTGGGCGCGCGAGTACCGCCCGATCTACGGACCCGCCGAAGCCGGGCTCGGACGGTTCGTGGACTTCGGCAAGGGCGAGTTCATCGGCCGCGCGGCGGCGCTCGAGGAGCGGGAGCGCGGCGGGAAGCTACGGCTCGCGACCTTCGCGGTGGATGCCCGGGATGCCGATGCCTCGGGCGATGAGCCGATCTGGCACGATGGCAAGGTGGTCGGCTGGGTCACGTCCGGCGCCTACGGGCACAGCGTGCAGCGCTCGCTCGCCCTCGGTTACATTCCCGCACCGCTCGCCACCGCGACCTCCGGATTCGAGATCGAGCTGCTCGGGGAGCGGCGCGGCGCGCTGCGCCTCGAGTGTGCGGCGTTCGACCCCTCGGGAAGCCGGATGCGCGGCTGACGCGCCCGGCGTGGCGCGGCATCAGGCCATGAACATGGCGAGTGCGCTCGCCACCAGCGCCGGGCGCGATTCGCCCTCGATCTCGAAAGTGTTGTCGGTAGTGACGAGAAAGCGGCCGCTGCCCTTGGGCTCGACGGCGGCGATGCGGATGTGATTGCGTACGCGTTTGCCCGAGCGTACCGGCGCGATGAACCGCACCTTTTCGAGTCCGTAGTTCACCACCGATTTCGGGCTGATGCGGGCGAGCAGCACCTCGAAGGCGGTGGGTGCGATCAGCGCCAGCGTGAGGAAGCCGTGGGCGACGGTTCCGCCGAACGGCCCTTCCCGGGCCGCCTTCTCGGCGTCGACGTGAATCCACTGGTGATCGCCCGTGCAATGGGCGAACTCGTCGATGCGGGGCTGATCGAGCGCTATCCAAGACGACACGCCGATCTCCTCGCCGACGAATTTCGCCAGGTCGCCCACCGGCATCTTGTTCGGTTCCACGCCCTCCATCCTACTCGCGGAATCTTACCAACCGCAGGCGGCGGATCGGCCCGGCCGCCCTCGCATCCATTCTCCTTTCCGCTATCTGCACTGCACGATACAGGCGTGTGAAGTTCCGGTTATCAGCTCATTCCCACCTTTATGCAACAATAGGATATGACTTCGACCTAAGGTGAAAAGTTCGCCTGACGCATTGCATACACGGAGCGCCCCCGGTGTGCTCTTGCCACCGCAGTCGCGGCGGGCTCATCATGAATCCATGCGCGGCGCGCGACTGACACGCAGGCAGGTGCTCATGGGCGGTGTCGTGGGGACGGCGGCACTCATGGCGCCGCGCGGCGCGGCTCAGGCGTCCGCCCAGGCGC
>DASSQU010000465.1:0-6470 GCA_035702325.1 Steroidobacteraceae bacterium | reverse complement strand
TCGCCGCGCACCGCTCCGCACACGACCAGGGGACCCGCGGTCTCGACGTCCCCGGTGAGGCGGCACCCCTGCGCCACGAAGGTCGGCGAATCGCCGAGCTGATCGATGAGTCTGCGCCGCTGGGTCTCGCTCATGCAGTGCTCCGATGGTGCGACAGGGTCATAATACGGGCCGTCCGCCGAGGATGCCGACCATGATCACATGCCGTCCGGGAAGAGTGGCGCTCATCACGGGAGGGTTGCTGACACTCGCAGCGTGCGGCGGGGAGCGGCAGGACTGGCGCTCCGCGGAGGCCGCCGGCACCACCGAGGCCTACGCCCGCTTCATCGAGCAGCATCCCGGGAGTGAGCTCGCCGGCAAGGCGCGCGAGCACATCGATGAGTTCGCCGAGGAGCGCGACTGGGAGCGCGCCACCGGCTCCGGCACGCTGGAGGCGTACCGGGGATTTCTCGCGGCACACCCGCACGGCCGCTGGTCGCAGGAGGCGCGCATCCGCATGGAGAGCTACGCCCTCGGCTCGATGCCGCGGATCGGTCCGCCGCGCTCGGGACAGGCCAGTTCGCGCGCGGCGGGCGTGCGCTTGCTCGAGCTGGCGAGCACGGCTCCGGTCCCGCCGGCAGATGCACCACCGGCCGACACGGCGCCGCGGGCCGCGAGTTCCTCCGCAGCGGCGCGCATCCGCACCGCGAGCGCGGGCTACGCCGTGCAGCTCGGCGCATTCGGCACTCAGGCGGGAGCCGACCGCGCGTGGCAGCACCTGCAGACACGTTTCGGTGCGCAGCTCGGGGGGCTCAGGCCCCGCATCGTGAGCGCTGGGGGCTCGTCGGGTCCGCTCTACCGCCTGCAGGCTCCGGCCGCGGGCGAGGCCCAGGCGCGCGCGATCTGCGACTCGCTGCGTCGGCGGTCCCAGGCCTGCGTGCCGGTGCTGCCGCGCTGACCGTCGTACTCTGCTGGCCTTCGCTCCAAAGTGACAATTCGTGTCACCCCGGCCCGCGGAGCGCGGGAATGCCAACTCATTGTTTTTGAAGCACCTGCCGCGTTGGCATGAGCCTTGCTCCTACCCGGTTGCGGTGTTCGGATGATCACCGCAAGGCTCGACGGACGCGCGCCTTTCGTGCGTCCCCGACCGGAGTTGCGAACAACTTCCCCGTGTTCGCAGTCTGCGCGCCGCGATGCGACCTTCCCCCGCTCGCGGCGCTTTTTTTTGCGCCGGATAGAATCGCTTAGTTGAGACGCAGCGCGTGCGGCTCAATACAGGCGCTCATGGAATTCCGCGACTACTACCAGATTCTCGGCGTGCCGCGCGGCGGGACTGCCGAGCAGATCAAGGCGGCGTACCGGCGGCTGGCGCGCCGCTTCCACCCGGACGTGAGCAAGGAAGCGAACGCCGAAGCCCGCTTCAAGGAGATGCAGGAGGCGTACGAGGTTCTCAGGGACCCCGAGAAGCGCGCCGCCTACGACCAGCTCGGCAGCGACTGGAAATCGGGTCAGACGTTCCGTCCGCCACCCGACTGGGGCAGCGGCTTCGAGTTCGGCGGCGCGGCTCCCGGCGCGCGAGCGGGTTGGGGCAGGGGCGGCGCCCGGGCACGTGGCGAGACCCGCGAGGACCGCCCGTTCGACGGGGAGGGCTTCAGCGATTTCTTCTCCTCGCTCTTCGGCGGCGGCTCACCCTTCGGCGGCGCCCGGGCGCACGGCGGTCGCGATCATCACGCGCGCTTCGACATCGAGCTCGAGCAGGCTTACCACGGCACGACCCGCACGCTCGAGCTCAAGCGCCCCGAGCTCAAGGCCGACGGCACCCTCGAGCTGCGCACGCACACCGTGCGGGTGACGATTCCCGCGGGCGTGACCGACGGGCAGCTGATCCGCCTCGTCGGCCAGGGTGAGGCGGCCCCGGGTGGCGGCAGCCCGGGCGATCTGTACCTCGAGACCCATCTCCTGCCCCATCGGCTCTACCAGGTGGACGGCCGCGACGTCCAGCTCACTCTGCCGATCGCGCCCTGGGAGGCGGCGCTCGGCGCGACGGTCACCGTGCCGACGCTCGGTGGACCGGTCGAGTTGCACATTCCCGCCGGAGCGCAGTCGGGCCAGAAGCTGCGCCTGCGCGGCCGCGGGCTCGCGGGCAAGCCGCCCGGCGACCAGTACGTGCAGCTCAAGGTGGTGCTGCCGCCGGCGGACTCTCCGCAGGCGAAGGAACTCTACGAGCAGATGCGCAGCGCGCTGCACTTCGACCCGCGAGCGGGTCTTGCGAGGTAGGGCAATGACGGCGACCCCTCATCTGCTCCAGGCTCAGCTCCTCGGCGAAGGCGACTGGCTCGCGGTGACCGAGATCTGCCGGCTGTGCAGCATCGACCCCGGTGCCGTGCGCGAGCTTGCCGAGCTCGGACTCGTCTCTCCGCGCGAGGACCCGACCGGCGAGTGGCAGTTTCCGGCCACCGCGCTGCCGCGCCTGAGGGTCGTCGGGCGGCTGATGCGGGACCTCGGCGTCAACGTGAGCGGCGCCGCGCTCGCGGTCGAGCTGCTCGAGGCGCAGCGCGCACTCGAGCGCGACATCCGGCGGCTCGAGCGGCTGATCGGCGAGCCGCGCTAACTGAAGCTCTCGCCGCCGCCCTGCAGCCACTGCTCCTCGGCGGGCGTGCTGGCCCGCCCGAGCAGGCGGTTGCGGTGGGGGAAGCGGCCGAAGCGTTCGATGACCGCGCGGTGGCGTTCGGCGTAGGTGAGCACGCCCGCAAAGCCCGCGCGCAGCTCCGGCGGCGCCTCGGCGAGCAGGCGCCGGTAGGCGGCTACCGATTCCTCCTGCACCGCGCGGCTCTCGGCGTGCTGGAGCGGCATGTAGAAGAAGATGCGCTCCACCGCCTGGAGCGCGGCGTCGGCCCCCGACTGCATGCCGGAGAGAGAGAGCGCGAGCGCCCGATCGTCGTAGGCGAAGGCGCGCGCGGTGCCGCGGAACATATTGCGCGGGAACTGATCGAGCAGGATGACGAGGCTCAGGCGCCGGCGCGGGCCATGCGCCCAGCTCTCGAGCTGCCCTTCTGCGGCCTGCTCGAGCAGCGCGCCGAAGCGCGTGCGGATCTCCTGGTCGCGGCGCCGGCGTTGCTCCGCGTCATCCGAGCCGAACCACAGCTGCAGGCGCTCCTGGAAACCTGCGGCAGTGAGCGGCAGCGGGCCGAACCAGTACTCGCGCAGCGCCCGGGCCTCATCCATCCGGGGTCCCGGGCCTGGCCTCGTCGGCCGCGAACAGCTTCTCGAGTTGTTGGGCGGCCTCGCGCGTAGTGGCGAGGAACTTGGTCTCGTCCTCCTTGACGCGGTACTGGGCCGCGAGCGTCGCCTCGTCATGTGCGCGGAAGCGCCGCACCGCGTCGCGCGCCGCGGTCGCGCTCTCGCCGAGCGCCTCGAGTACCCGGCCGGCCATCTCCAGGCTCGAGCCGTAGGTCTCGCGGATGATCGCGGTGACGCCCGCGTCCATGAGCGCGAAGGCATGCTGACGGTTGCGCGCCCGCGCGAGCACCTTGAGATGCGGGAAGTGTGTGCGCACGAGCTGGGCGGTGCGCACCGAGGCGTCGACGTCGTCGAGCGCCAGCACCAGGATGCGCGCGCTGTCGGCGCCTGCGGCGCGCAGCAGATCGAGCCGCGAGGCGTCGCCGTAGTAGACCTTGTTGCCGAAGCGGCGCACGAAATCGACGTGGGTCTGGCTGCTGTCGAGCGCCGTAAACGGCAGGTGCTTCACCCGCAGGATGCGCGCCACGATCTGACCGAAGCGGCCGAAGCCGGCGATGATCACCGGGATGTCGTGCTCGTCGATGGCGTCGTAGGAGGGCGCGGCGCCCGCGCGCCAGCGCGCGCGCAGCGTCTCGTGGGCGATGAGCAGCAGCGGGCCGAGCATCATCGACAGCGTCACGGCGAGCACCAGCAGCTCGGCGGTGCCCTCCGGGAGAATGCGCTGCCGGGCCGCCAGCGTGAACAGCACGAACGCGAACTCGCCCCCGGCGGGGAGCGCAAAGGCGAGGCTCCAGGCCGACTGGCTGCGGTAGCGCGCCAGGCGTCCGATGCCGGCAACCACCAGGATCTTCACGGCGAGGAAGGCCGCGGTGAGCGCAAGCAGCGTCCACGGCTCGGACTTCAGCAGGCCGAGATTGGCCGACATCCCCACCGCGACGAAGAACAGCCCGAGCAGCAGCCCCTTGAAGGGCTCCAGGTCCGCCTCGAGCTCGTGGCGGAACTCGCTGTCGGCGAGCAGCACGCCGGCGAGAAACGCGCCGAGCGACATCGACAGGCCCGCCTGACTCGCGATCAGTGCGGTGGCGATCACCGTGAGGAGCGCGGCGGCAGTGAACACTTCCGACACCTGCACGCGCGCCACGATGCGCAGCGCCGGCCGCAGCAGCAGCCGGCCGCCGCCGATGATGACCGCCGCGATCACCGCCAGGAGCTTCAGCAGCCCGATCCACCAGGCGCCGCCCGGATGCGCCGCGCCGAGCGGAGAGAGCAGCGGCAGCACCGCCAGCACCGGCAGCACCGCCAGGTCCTGGAACAGCAGCACGCCGACGGCCGCGCGGCCGTGCTGCGTCTTGAGCTGTCCGCGCTCGGCCAGTACCTGCAGTACGAGCGGCGTGGAGGAGAGCGACAGGCCGAAGCCGAGGATGCCGGCCTCGACCGGCGGTGCGCCGAGCCACCAGGCAGCAACGCCGAGCACCACGGCGCAGCCGACGACCTGCAGCGCCCCGAGCCCGAACACGATGCGCCGCATGACCCACAGCCGCGTCGGCTGCAGCTCGAGCCCGATGACGAACAGCAGCAGCACCACCCCGAACTCGGACACCTGCAGCAGGTGGCCGACGTTGCCGACCAGATTCAGGCCCCACGGGCCGATCACGAGTCCCGCGGCGACGTAACCGAGGATCGAGGAGAGGCGCGCGAAGCGGAACAGCGAGACCGCCACCACGGCGGCGGCCAGCAGGATCGCGGTCTGGGCGAGACTGATCATGAGGGTGGGCGGCGATTCTGGCAGGAATCGGCGCCCGCGGTCTTGAGTTCGGGGCCGCCGGTCCCCATGCCTGCCCGATGCGACCCCCGGGCGAGCCGCTCGATGCGTATTCCGCCGCCGTGGTGGGCGCGGTCGAGAGTGTCGGCCCGGCGGTGGTGAGCGTCTACACCGGCGGCGCAGAGGAGGCCGCCCGCGCGCGCGGCGGGGCGGGCTCCGGCGTGGTGGTGACGCCGGACGGCTACCTGCTCACCAACGAGCACGTCGTCGAGCGGGTCAACCGGGCGCGCGTCTCCTTCATCGACGGGCGCAGCGTTGCCGCCGTGGTCGCCGGCCGCGATCCGGCCACGGATCTCGCGGTGCTGCGTGCCCAGGCCGGCTCGCTCCCCTCCGCGCAGCTGGCGGGCGGCGAACGGCTGCGAGTGGGGCAGCTCGTGGTGGCGGTCGGCAATCCCTTCGGCTTCGAGTCCACCGTGTCGGCCGGGGTGGTGAGCGCGCTCGCGCGCTCACTGCGCAGCCGCGCCGGCCGGCTGATCGAAGGGGTGGTGCAGCACACCGCCGCGCTCAACCCCGGAAATTCCGGCGGGCCGCTGGTCGACGCCCGCGGCGCCGTCACCGGCATCAACACCGCCATCATCCCGATGGCGCAGGGCATCGGCTTCGCGGTTCCGGCCGCGACCGCCCAGTGGGTGCTGACACAGATCCTCACCCACGGGCGCGTGCGGCGTGCCTGGCTCGGCATCGCCGCCCGCGACCGGCCGCTCGACCGCCGGCTGGTGCGGGCGCTCTCGCTCGCGAGCGGGCATGCCGTCGAGGTGCTGTCGCGGGAGCCGGCCGGACCCGCGGCCGAGTCGGACCTGCGGCCCGGGGACCTGATCGTCGGCGTCAACGAACGCCCCGTCGACGGCATCGACGCGCTGCACCGGGAGCTTGGCCTGGTACCGCCGGGGAGCCTCATCAGCCTCGGCATCGTGCGGCGCACGGAGCGGCTCACGCTCGAGCTCACGGCGCGCGAGCCGGGTTAAAGGGCTACTCGCACAGGCTCTCGAGGTAGCCCTGCGCCGCGACGGACAGGCGCTTGCGCGCCAGCGCCCGTGCCTTGGGCGCATCGACGATGTACTCCAGGGGCCCGGAGACCAGCATTTCCCGGATGCGCGGGTAGCGCACCGAGGCGCGCGCCATGCGGTTCAGCACGGTGAAGCCGCGGCTGATCAGGCGGCCGGAGGCGCGGTTCTGCTCGATGATCCCGGCGAGATACTGCCCGAAGCGGGCGTACAGGAAGTAATCGTCGTCCCCGACCTGGAAGCGTGCCTCGGCGAAGAAGTCGGGGAAATTCCTTTCCAGGTACTCGTTGAGACGTTGAAGCGGGGCCCTTCGGTCGCTGTCAGTCGACACTCTGCGCTGCTTCATCGCGGTGCCAGCACCTCGCTCGCCGCCGGAGACTGGCGGCGGCGCGCATGTTGCGGCACACGGCCACGCGATGCAAGAG
>DASSQU010000464.1:0-3615 GCA_035702325.1 Steroidobacteraceae bacterium | reverse complement strand
CACCGTCGGTGCGCTCATCGAGCGCGCCGCGCGGCGCCTCAGGCGCGCCCGCGTGGTCTTCGGACACGGCACCGACAACGCGCGCGACGAGGCGGCAGCGCTGGTGCTGCACGCGCTGCGGCTGCCGGCCGATGCGCACGGCGCCGCCTACCGCCGCCGCGTCGGGAGGGAAGGCGAGCGCGCCGTGCGCGCGATCCTGCGGCGGCGCATCGCCGAGCGCATCCCCGCCGCGTACCTCACCGGGGTCGGCTGGTTCGCGGGCCTGCCGTTTGCGGTCGATCCGCGGGTGCTCGTGCCGCGCTCGCCGATCGCCGAGCTCATCGAGCGGCGTTTCGCTCCCTGGATCGAGACCGGGCGCATCCGCCGCGTGCTCGATCTCGGCACCGGCTCGGGCTGCATCGCCATCGCCACCGCGCGCGCCCTCCCCGGGGCGCGCATCGACGCGGTGGACATCTCGGCGGGGGCACTCGAGGTCGCCCGCATGAACGTGCGGCGCCACCGGGTCGGCAAGCGCGTGCGGCTGGTGAAATCCGCTCATTTCAGCGCGCTCGGCCGGGCGACCTACGATATCATCGTGACCAATCCGCCCTACGTGGGAGCGCGTGAACTCAAACGACTGCCGCCGGAGTACCGGCACGAGCCGCGCGTGGCGCTCGCGGCCGGCCGCTCGGGCCTCACTTCGGTGGCCGTCATCCTGCGCCAGGCGCGCCGTCACCTGCGCCCCCGGGGGCTGCTCATCGTCGAGGTGGGCAACACCGAGCACGCGGTGCGGCGGGCGTACCCGAAGCTGCCGTTCCTGTGGCTCGCGTTCGAGCGCGGCGGCGGCGGCGTGTTCCTCCTGAGGCGCGAGCAGCTGACGTGTCCGGCAACACCATCGGCAAACTCTTCACGGTGACCACCTTCGGCGAGAGCCATGGGCCGGCGCTCGGGTGCATCGTGGACGGCTGTCCGCCGGGGCTCGAGCTCTCGGAGGCCGACCTGCAGCAGGACGTCGACCGGCGCCGCAGCGGCACCTCGCACTTCGTCAGCCAGCGCCGCGAGGCCGATCAGGTACGGATCTTCTCCGGGGTGTTCGAAGGGCGCACCACCGGCACTCCGATCGGCATCCTCATCGAGAACACCGACGCGCGCTCGCGCGACTACGATCGCATCAAGGACCGCTTCCGCCCGGGCCATGCCGACTACACCTATCAGCAGAAGTACGGGTTCCGCGACTACCGCGGCGGCGGGCGCGCCAGCGCACGCGAGACCGTGATGCGCACGGCGGCCGGCGCGATCGCGCGGCGCTATCTCGCCGCGCGGCTCGGCGTGCGCATCTGCGGTTATCTCAGCCAGGTCGGAGCGCTCACCATCGAAGCGGTCGACCCCGACTTCGCCTATCGCAATCCCTTTTTCTGCCCGGACCCCTCGCGGGTGAAGGAGCTCGAGGAGCTCATCTGGCAGATCCGCTCCGCCGGGGATTCGATCGGCGCGCGCGTCACGGTGGTCGCGAGCGGCGTGCCGCCCGGACTCGGCGAGCCGGTGTTCGACCGGCTCGATGCCGACATCGCGCACGCGCTCATGGGCATCAATGCCGTCAAAGCGGTGGAGATCGGAGCGGGCGCGGGCGCAGTGGCGCAACGCGGCAGCGAGCATCGCGACGAGCTCACCCCGGGCGGCTTTCGCAGCAACCATGCGGGCGGCGTGCTCGGCGGCATCTCCTCGGGCCAGGACATCGTCGCGCACCTGACCCTGAAGCCCACCTCCAGCATCCAGGTGCCCGGTGACACCATCGACGTCGCCGGCAATCCGGTCGAGATCGTCACCACCGGGCGGCACGATCCCTGCGTCGGGCTGCGCGCGACGCCGATCGCCGAGGCCATGCTGGCGATCGTGCTCATGGATCATTACCTGCGCCACCGGGCGCAGAACGCGGACGTGAAATCACCCACCCCGGTGATCACCGGCGCGCCGCGCGCCTGACGGGGATGTGCAGGGAGTCACAGTTCCACGCGGCTGGCGGGTACGGGAAGCCCGTCCGGGGCGAACCGCGACACAGTTTATGTCCGGAGAATCCGTAAAGATCGCGCTCCTGATCGGGGACAGAAAAGGTGGCCAGTGACCCACAATGCGCGCGCGGGAGGCCGCGTCCGGGGGCTCTTCGGATCCCGGGCGCTTTGGCCCGGCGGCCCATTTAAGTTATATTGCCGCCCGATTCGAGGTGGACCCGCAAGTTGTGGTCCATCTGTTTGTTTCTACAAGATATTTCACCCAATGATGCCTGCCGGGGTGTCGTAAATGGTCGCCAAACGCTCAAGCCGGGCGCTGGCATTGCTGCTGGCCCTGCCGTCAGCAGCGTTTGCCCTCGGTCTCGGGGACATTCGTCTCCTGTCGTCGCTGAACGCCCCGCTCAATGCGGAGATCGAGGTCACCGACGTCGCGCCCGATGAGGTCAACACGGTGCAGGCCCAGCTTGCCTCGCGCGACATCTTCGCCCGCAACGGTCTCGACTATCCCAACTATCTCTCGACGGTGCAGCTGCGCACGGTGCGCACTTCCGACGGCCGCGAGGTGATCAGGCTCAAGTCCAGCGATCCGATTGCCGATCCGTTCGTGACGCTCCTCGTCGAGGTGAACTGGTCTCACGGCCAGCTGGTGCGCGAGTACACGCTGCTGCTCGATCCGCCGATCTACACGCCCGGTCAGGCGGCGGGCAACGCGCCGGTCAACGCCGCGACGAGCGGCGCGGGGCCGCGCGAGGGCGCGATCGCCCGCGGCGCCGAGAACCCGCCGGCCGCGGCTCCCGCACCGGCGATGACGCCGAGCGCACCCGCCGCCACGCCCGCGGCTCCCGCGCCGACCGCCGCCGAGGCGGCGAGCGCCGCGGCTCCCGCGCCGGGCGAGGCTCCCCCATCGGCCGCCGCTCCGGGCGCCGGCTCGACCCGCACGGTGAAGTCCGGCGAGACGCTCTCCGAGATTGCCGGCCAGGTCGCCGGCACGACCCCGTTCGCACCGCGCGCGCGCAGCTGGATGCTCGCCATCTACCAGGCGAACCCGCGCGCCTTCGAGCAGAACATGAACGTGATGCGCGCCGGCAGCGTGCTGCGCATCCCCGAGGCCGCGCAGGCCGCGGCGATCTCACCCGCCGAGGCGACGGCCGAGATCCGCCGCCAGTACGCCGCCTGGCACGGCGCCGCGAGCCCAGAGTCGGCCGGTGCCGCGACGGGCGCGCAGCCCGGGCGGCTGCACCTTGTTACGCCGTCGGAATCGGCGGGCGCGGGCACGACCGCAGGAGCTGCAGCCGGCGCCGAGGTGGGCCGCCTCGAGAAGCAGGTGAAGGATCTCGAAGGGCAGCTCGCCGAATCGAAGCGGCTGCTCGATCTGAAGAATGCCGATCTCGAGCGGCTGCAGGCGCAGCTCGCCGCCAAGCAGGGCGAGAAACCCGCCGCCGCGGCACCGCCGCCTGCGCCGGCGCCCGTGCCGGCACCCGCGCCGGCACCGGCCGCGCAGCCGCCGGTCGCGCAGGCTCCGGCGCCGCCTCCCGCGGCGACGCCCGCGCCCGCGGAGCAGCCGCCGGTGGCAGCGGCCCCGCCGCCCACCATGCCGCTCGCCGAGAAGCCGGTGCCGGTCAAGAAG
>DASSQU010000463.1:0-3385 GCA_035702325.1 Steroidobacteraceae bacterium | reverse complement strand
ACGGCACCGCCGGCGCCGGCAACATTGCCCCCAATCTCGCGGACGGGCGCTGGCGCTACGGCGGGGCGGACGCGGAGGTTTTCAGTTCCATCTACTACGGCCGCCCGCGGGGCATGCCGGCATTCGGCGGGGTGCTCGGTGCCGAGGGAGTGTGGACACTGGTCACCTACCTGCGCTCGCTGCCGGTACCGGCCGACGTGCCGACCGAGTCGTGGCAGGATCCATAGTCCGGGCGGCCGCAGCCGCGATCGTGACCTCGGCCGTGCTGGCGGCGCACGCGAGCGCTGCTCAGCCGCAGCCGCCCGAGGTGCTGTTCGGGGATCTGTTCGTCGCGGTGCAGACCGGGAAGATCTACCCGGACGGCAAGACCTTCGCCGACGCCGTGCCCAGGGCCGCGCCGCAGACGATCCTCGCCGAATATCACGCGCTCCATCCCGAGTCCGCGGCGGCGCTCAAACGCTTCGTGGACGCGCACTTCGTGCTGCCGGCAGCCCCGCCCGCCGTGGCGGCGGCGGCTCCCGGGGAGACCTCGCTCGCCGGGCACATCGATCGGTTGTGGAATGAACTGACCCGCGACACGCCCACCTCGCCCCCGTATTCTTCGCTGCTGCCGCTGCCGAAACCCTACGTGGTACCGGGGGGGCGCTTCCAGGAGATCTACTACTGGGATTCGTACTTCACCATGCTGGGACTCGAGGTGAGCGGACGTCACGACCTGGTAGCCGACATGGTCGATGATTTCGCTTACCTCATCGACCGCTATGGGCACGTGCCGAACGGCACGCGCAGCTACTACCTCAGCCGCTCGCAGCCGCCGTTCTTCTTCGAGATGGTGGGCCTGCTCGGCGGCAAGAGCCCGGCGGAGGCATACGCGCACTACCTTCCGCAACTCAAGCGCGAGTACGCGTTCTGGATGGCGGCAGCGGCCGGCCTCGAGCCCGGGACGGCCCGGCGACGTGTGGTTGCGATGCCCGACGGCGCCGTGCTCAACCGCTATTTCGACGATCGCGACAGTCCGCGCGACGAGTCGTACCTCGAGGACACACAGCTCGCCGGCAAGAGCGGCCGCTCCGCGGCGGCCTTCTACCGCGACATTCGCGCCGCGGCGGAGAGCGGCTGGGACTTCAGCTCCCGCTGGTTCGCCGATGCGCACAGCCGTGCGACCATCGACACCACCGAGATCGTGCCGGTCGATCTCAACAGCCTGATGTACGGGCTCGAGCGCGCGATCGCTGCGGGCTGCGCGCACCGCGGCGAGCGCCGCTGCGCCCGGGAGTACCGGCAGCGCGCCAGCGCGCGGCGCACAGCGATCGACCGCTACCTGTGGGACGCCGCTGCCGGCGCCTATCTCGACTACGACCGGGCGCACCGCGCGCGCGTACCGCGCGTCTCGGCGGCGACGCTCTATCCGCTGTTCGTCGGTTGCGCATCCCCCGGGCAGGCGGGCGCAGTGGCGGCCACGGTCCGCGCGAGCCTGCTCAAGCCGGGCGGCATCGTCACCACCGGGCTCACGACCGGCGAGCAGTGGGACGCCCCGAACGGCTGGGCGCCGCTGCAGTGGATCGGCGTTGCGGGGCTCAATCGCTACGGGCAGCGGCGCCTCGCCGAAAGCGTCGCCTGCCGCTGGATGTCGAACGTCAGGCGCGTATACGGCCGGAGCGGCAAGCTGGTGGAGAAATACGACGTCACTGACCTCGGCCACGCCGGCGGCGGCGGCGAATACCCGGCGCAGGACGGCTTCGGCTGGACCAATGGAGTGACGCGCCGCCTGATGGCCGAGTATCCCGCGGATGCCGCCGCCGAGCGCTGCCCGGCGCCGTGAGGGAGCGCCCATGATGCCCACGAGATCGCAGGCCGGCGCCGCCCGGGACACCGACGTTCGCGACCTGCGGCTGTTCGTGTTCGCGCTGTTTTTCATCTTCGGCGGCATCACCAGCCTGAACGACGTCATCATTCCCAAGCTCAAGGGCCTGTTCACGCTGAACTACGCCGAAGTGATGCTGGTGCAGTCGGCGTTCTTCGCCGCTTATTTCCTCGTCTCCATCCCGGGTGCCGCGATCGTCACGCGGGTCGGCTACATGCGCGCCGCGGCGCTCGGGCTGCTCACCATGCTCGCCGGGTGCCTGCTGTTCGTGCCGGCGTCCTCCTCGGGCCGGTTCATCACTTTCCTCGGCGCCATCTTCGTGCTCGCCGCCGGCATCACCATCGTGCAGGTGGTGGCCAATCCGCTCATCTCCATGCTCGGCAAGCCGCAGACGGCCCACAGCCGCCTCACCTTCGCCCAGGCCTTCAATTCCCTCGGGACGACGATCTTTCCCTACGTGGGCTCGATCCTCATTCTCGGAGCGGTGAGCCAGGGGAGCTCCGCCGAGCTCGCCGGCCGGGCGCTGCAGCTCTTCCGGGCGCGCGAGACGCAGGTCATCGTCAACACCTATCTCGGACTCGCCACGGCGCTGGCCGTGGTGGCCGCGCTCGTGTGGCTGCGCCGCAACCGCCTCGCCGAGACGCCGAGCGAGTCGCCGACGCTGCGCCACTCGCTGAACCTGCTGAAGCAGATGCGCTTCAGCTACGGGACGCTGTGCATTTTCCTTTACGTCGGCGCCGAGGTCGCGATCGGCTCGCTGATCGTCAATTACCTCATGCAGTCGAACGTGCTCGGACTCGGCCAGGAGGCCGCCGGCAAGCACGTGCCCTTCTACTGGGGCGGGGCCATGGTGGGGCGCTTCATCGGCGCCTACCTCCTGCGGGTCTTCTCGCCGGGCAAGGTGCTCGCTGCGGCCGCCGCCACGGTCATCGCGCTGCTGCTCGTGTCCGCCAACACCTCGGGCGCCGCATCCGGCTGGTCGCTGCTCGCGATCGGGTTGTTCAACTCGATCATGTTCCCGACCATCTTCTCGCTCGCCTGCGAGGGGCTCGGCCCGCGGGCCGCCGAGGGCTCGGGTATCATCTGCGTCGCCATCGTCGGCGGGGCGGTGGTGCCGTGGATCACCGGGCACGCCGCCGACCTCGTCAATCTGAAGGCCGCGCTCATCGTCCCGGCGATCTGCTACGCGGGGATCTGCGGTTTCGGCATTTACGCGCGTCGCCCGGCCATCTAGCGGCCCAGCAGCCGCCGGGCGGGAGCGCAGGGGGATGGCCCATGAGCGGGCGTAGAGCACCGATCGGGGCGGGCCTGTGCGCCGTACTCGGCGCCGGAGTACTCGCGGGAGCGAACGTGGACGAGAAGCCTCACCAGGCGGCCGCGGCGGCCGTCGCCGATCCGTACCTGTGGCTCGAGGACGTTCACGGCGCGCGGGCGATGCGCTGGGTGAAGGCGCAGAACGCCCGCGCCCTGGGCGTCCTGCAGGCCGACCCCGACTACCAGAAGGACTACGACGCGATCCTC
>DASSQU010000462.1:0-13397 GCA_035702325.1 Steroidobacteraceae bacterium | reverse complement strand
TCGATCCCCAGATCAGCACCGAGGCGGTGTAGAGAAAGAGATTGTTCATTCGTTGCGACGCGCGGAGCGAGCGGGCGCAGCGCCCGGGGGATCGAGGGTCGCTCCGCCGGCGCTGCGCGCGAGCAGCCACTCGGCGGTTGCGAGATCGGCGAGCGCGTAGCCGGCGGATTTGAAGACCGTGACGCCCGCGCGCGGCGGGTGGCGCGGCCCGGCGACGAGCTGGTCGAGAGTCACGACGCGCGCGCGGCTCAAGGCGCCACTCGCGATGGGATCGATCAGATCGCCGCACTTCTCGAGTGCATCGGGCGTATCCACGGCCACCCGCGATGCGCGCCGGAAGCACTCCTCGTCCGCCTCGCGCATGGTCGGCTTGAAGCCGCCGACGAGATCCACATGCACCTCGCGCCCGAGCCACTCTCCCCGGACGAGCGGCTGCTCGGCGAGCGTCGCGCAGCTGATGACGTCGGCCGACGACACGGCGCGCGCGAGGTCGTCGGCGACACCAACGGCGGGCGCGAGCCCGGCGAGACGGGCGGCGACGGCGGTCGCCTTGGCCGGATCGCGTCCCCACACGAGGATCTGGCGGTAGCGGCGCACGGCCCGATGGGCCTTGATGAGGTGCGGCGCGAGCGCCCCGGTTCCGACCATGAGCAGCACCGCGGCTTCGGCCGGGGCGAGCAGCTCGGCGGCGAGCGCCGATACCGCCGCGGTGCGCAGCAGGGTGAGCGCCGCGCCGTCGATCACGGCGAGCGACTCGCCGGAGTCACCGTCGAACAGCAGGTACTCGCCCGAGACGGTCGGGCGGCCGCGGGAGAAGTTCTGCGGGAACACCGTCACGAGCTTCACGCCGAAGGGGCCGCCGCGGCGCCACGCGGGCATCATCAGCAGCGTCGCGGGGCTCGCGCCCGCGGTGAGCTCGTGCTGGGTGCGCACCGGCGTCACCGCGCCGCGACGAAATGCATTGCGCAGCGGCTCGATGAGCTCGCCCACCTCGCAGCTCTCTACGGCAGCGGAATCCAGTCGTCGCACGGTTCCCCCCTCGCGGAGCGCCCTTCGCCGAGAGTGCCCCCGGGGGAATTATAGGATGTCGGGCGAGTGCGTCCTGCGGCAGCTGCAGGCCGTCACGGCCGATCGGCGCCGGTCAGGGAAAAAGGCGCCCCACGCGGTCTGCTTCGAGTGCCCGGGTGAATTGCAGCCCGACGGCGCACACACCCTCGCGCACGGGCTGGCAGTAGACGACTTGCGCATCGGCGTAGAAGTCGCTGCCGGTCCCGGCGAGGATCACATGGGAGTGCGGCTGCCATTCGCGGCGCGCGAGCACCCGGGCACCGTGGAGGCTGATGTTCTCGATCGAGACACGCTCGGGCTCGCGGGGCGATTCGGTGCCGAGGAGTCTGCCGGTCAGCGTGACCGCTGTACGATGTTCCCTTCTGCCAGTTTCCACGCGTATCACCGCTTCCTTGGGACACACGTTCCCACGCCCCGGGGATCCCTCAACGCTTGCTCCACCAGCCTCTGAGCATAGTCCGCCGGCGCGCCGTGCCAACCCGAGATATCCCTAGTGGGCCGTCGAGGAAATACCTGGTTCGGCGGCAAAATTGAACCAGCGCAAGGCTTTAGTCCATGCTGTTCAGTATCCTGAGCCGCCTCCGGCGTCCCGGCGAATCGCATGACCGACCCTGGTCCGAGTCCCTCCGTGCCCCGAGACCGCTGGTACGTGCTGGCGGTGCTCACCGTCGTCTACGCACTCAACATCGCCGACCGCTTCTCGATCTCGACGCTGATCGAGCCGATCCGCAAGGAGCTCGCGCTCTCCGACAAGGGCATCGCGTTCCTCACCGGGAGCGCGCTCGCGATGTTCTACGTGACCGTCGGCATCCCGATCGCGGCGCTCGCTGATCGCGCGAACCGCCGCAACATCCTCGCCGTAGCGCTCGCGGTGTGGTCGGGCGTCACGGCGCTCTGCGGCGTCGCACAGAACTACTGGCAGCTGCTGATCGCGCGCTTCGCGGTCGGCATCGGGGAGGCCGGCGGTACGCCGCCCTCGACCTCGATCCTCGCGGACAAGTTCCCGCCGGCGCGGCGGCCGATGGCGCTCACCATCTTCGCGCTCGGCGCCTGCCTCGGGGCCTGGCTCGGGTCGTCGGTTGCGGGCGCGGCGGCCGAGCGCGGCGGCTGGCGGCTCGCGTTTCTGGTGCTGGGTATTCCCGGGGTGGTGGTGGCACTCGTCGTGTGGCTCACGGTGCGCGAGCCCCGCCGCGGGGAGCTCGATTCGCCCGAGCGCCGAGAGGCGGACGCAGGGCCGCGCCCGCCGCGGCGCGGGGTGGCGAGCGAGCTGCTCGCGACGCTGCGCTTCCTCCTTACCCAACGCTCGGCCGTGCATCTGGTGCTCGGTGGCTCGGTGGCGACCTTCTGGAGCTGGGGGCTGATGTGGTGGACGCCCGCCTTCCTGCAGCGCTCGCACCATCTCACGGTGGGCGAGGCCGGAGGGCTGCTCGGCCCCATGCACCTGCTCGCCGGCACCGCCGGGACACTGCTCGCGGGGTGGCTGGTGGGGCGAAGCGCGGCGCGCGACCCGCGCTACGTGGCGCGCCTGCTCGCCTGGGTCGCGGTGATCACCACCGTGCCCTCGATCCTCGCTTACTGGGTGAAATCGCAAGCGGCGGCGACGGTGCTGCTGTGGGCCTTCGTGCCCGGGGTCTATTTCTACATCGGCCCGATACTCGGCCTGCTGCAGAACGTGATGCCGCCGCGGATGCGCGCCAGCGCCTGCGCGATCCTGCTATTCATCGCCAATGTCGCCAACCTGGTGCTCGCCCCGCAGATCATCGGCGCGCTGAGCGACTGGTTTGCGGAGTCCTTCGGTGCGGGCAGCGAGTCGCTGCGCTGGGCGCTGCTGCTGCTCGCCCCGACCGGCTTCTGGGCCGCGTGGCACCTGTGGCGGAGCGGGCTCACGATCCGCGAGGACGAGGCACGCGCCACCTGACGGGCTGGCCCGCTTGCGGGGCGGGGGCGCAGCGGCGCGGGCGGATGCTCCGGGCTAGCGGTGCGCCGGGTAGAGGCCGCGCACCTGTCCGAAGAGCCGTGTGAGGCCGAAGAGCGCATCGATCATCGGGGTGGCGACTCCGACGCGGGCGCCCATCTCGCGCACCGCCCCGACGAGCGCGTCGAGCTCGAGCGCGCGGCTCGCCTCGACGTCCTGCAGCATCGAGGTCTTGGAGGCGCCGAGGCGGCGCGTCACGGCGTGCCGGTCCTCCGGTGACTCGCGCACCTCGCAGCCGATGCGCGCGCCGATGGCGGCCGCTTCGCGCATCGCAGCCGAGCAGTAATCGCGCACCAGCTCATCGTCGAGCACCCGGTCCATGGTCGCGCCGGTGAGGGCCGAGACGGGGTTCATGGTCATGTTGCCCCAGAGCTTGTACCAGACGTCGTGACGGATGCCCGGTGAGCGCGTCACTTCGAAGCCGGCGCCGCTCAGGGCCTCACCGAGGCGCCGGAGGCGCGGCGAGTCCTCGCCCGTGGGCTCGCCGATGATGAGACGGCGGCCGGTGCGGTGCGTGGTGACGCCGGGCTCGGTGGCCGCGGCGCTCGCGTGCACGACGCAGCCGATGACGTGCCGCTGCGGGATCGCAGTAAGGATACCGCCGCCCGGATCAACGCTCGCGAGCGGCGCACTGCCGAGGGAGGCGATCCCGGCGCTGAACCACCAGGGCACGCCGTTCATGGCGGGCAGGACGATCGTTTCGGGGCCGAGGAGCGGGGCGAGCCGCGGGGCGAGGGCGGGCAGGACCTGGGCCTTGAGGGCGAGGATCACCAGCTCCTGGGCGCCGAGCGCGGCCGGATCGTCGGCGGCGAGCGCCACGGGCGCGCGCAGCAGCGCGCCGTCCTGGTGCAGACGCCAGCCGCGGTCGCGCAGCGCTACCAGCGTCGCGCCGCGCGCCAGTGCCGAGACCGCGTGTCCCGCCTGCGCGAGGCGCGTTCCGAGGAAGCCGCCGATGGCTCCGGCGCCGACTATGCACACTCTCAAGCGTGTGCCTAGCCCATGTGCAGGCCGCCATTCAGCGAGAAGTCCGCGCCGGTGGCGAACGCGGACTCTTCGCTCGCGAGCCAGGCGACGATCGAGGCGATTTCCTCGGGCGTACCGAGACGCCTGACCGGAATGCCGGCCACGATCTTCTCCAGCCGCTCGGGCTTCATCGCCCGCACCATCTCGGTGCCGATGTAGCCCGGCGACACGGTGTTCACCGTGATGCCGCGGCCGGCGACCTCCTGCGCGAGCGCCATGGTGAAGCCGTGGATGCCGGCCTTGGCGGTCGAGTAATTGGTCTGGCCGAACTGGCCGCGCTGGCCGTTCACGGACGAGATGTTGATGATCCGGCCCCAGCCGCGCTCGATCATCCCGTCGATCACCTGCTTGGTGACGTTGAAGAGCGAATTGAGGTTGGTCTGGATGACGGCACTCCACGCATCCGGGGTCATCTTCTGGAAGGTGCCGTCGCGGGTGATGCCGGCGTTGTTGACCAGGATGTCGATCGGACCGACTTCGGCGCGCGCTGCGTCGAAGGCGTGCTTGGTCGAGTCCCAGTCGGCGACGTTGCCCTCGGAGGCGTGGATGTCGAGATCCTCGGCGCGCATGTCGCGCAGCCAGCGTTCCCTGCGTGCCGAACCGGGGCCGCAGCCGGCGATGACCGTGTGGCCGGCCTGGCAGAAGCGGCGGCAGATCGCCGTGCCGATGCCGCCCATGCCGCCGGTGACGTACGCAACGCGCTTGACTCGAGTGCTCATGGCCTGTCCCCCGCCCGGGGGGCAATTAGTACGCCGTTTTTGTGCGTGCGTCCATGGCCGGCACGCACGCTGCCAGCGTCATTCGCGCACGTAGCGGCCGGGCGCATCCTCGAGCGGTGCGGCGCCGGCGCGCGCGGCGGGCTCGCGGGCGGGTTCCTGCCCGGCGGCCGAGCGCGCCACCAACCAGCGCTGCCAGGCCGGCCACCACGAGCCGTCGTGAAGCGGCGCAGACTTCAGCCACTCCTCCGCCGCAAGCGTCGTGGTCGCATCCGACCAGGTGAGCATGCGGTGGCGGCGCTTGGGATTGGTCGGCCCGCTCACGATGCCGGCGTTATGTCCGCCGCTCGTCAGCAGGAAGGTGTAGTGGGCGCTGTGCGTGAGTGAGCGCAGCTTGTAGACCGAGCGCCACGGCGCCACGTGGTCGGTCTCGGTGCCGACCACGAACACCGGCAGCCGTATGTCGCTCAGGTTCACCTTGCTCCCGCCGAGGGTGAATTCTCCCCTGGCGAGTTCGTTCTTCAGATACAGCCGCTCGAGGTACTCGCTGTGCATGCGGCAGGGCATGCGCGTGCCGTCGGCGTTCCACGCCATGAGGTCGTTGAGCTGCGGCCGCTCGCCGCGCACGTACTGCGTGACCGCCGGCGCCCACATCAGGTCGCGCGAGCGCAGCAGCGCGAAGGCCGCGCCCATGCGCTCGCTCTCGAGCACGCCGGACTCGCTCATCATGGCTTCCAGCAAGGCGATCTGGCTCGGGGTGATGAACACCGAGAGCTCGCCGGGCTCGCTGAAGTCGGCCTGGGCGGCGAACAGCGTGAGGGAAGCGAGCCGCTGGTCCTGCTCGGCGGCGAGCCGCGCCGCCGCGATCATGAGCAGCGTGCCGCCGATGCAGTAGCCCACCGCGTGCACGCGGCGCTGCGGGATGATGCGGGCCACTTCGTCGAGCGCATCGCGGAAGCCGAGCTGCACGTAGTCCTGGATCGTCAGGTCGCGGTCGGTGGCGCCGGGATTCTTCCACGAGATCATGAACACCGTGTGGCCCTGCTCGACCAGGTAGCGCACCAGGGAATTACGCGGCGAGAGGTCGAGGATGTAGTACTTCATGATCCACGCCGGGGTGATCAGGATCGGCTCGGCATACACGTTCGGGGTCTGGGGCGTGTACTGCAGCAGCTCGATCAGGCGGTTGCGGAACACCACCTTGCCGGGCGTGATGGCGACGTCCTTGCCGACCACGAACTGCGCGGGAGCGTGGCGGCCGCCGTTTACGGTGCGGCGCACGTCCTCGAGCCAGTTCTTGACGCCGCGGATCAGGTTGTGGCCGGACTCGGCGGCGGTCTTGCGCAACAGCTCGGGGTTGGTGTGCAGGAAATTCGCGGGCGATGCCGCATCGAGCAGCAGCCGTCCAGCGAAGTTCGCGCGCGCGGCGTCCGCGGCGGACGCACCGGGCGCCGGCGCGAGCGCCTGCTGCCACCAGGAGGCCCAGTTGGTGTAGGCGCGGGCATAGACGTTGAAGGGCCAGAGATTCCAGGCCTCATCGCCGAAGCCCGCGTCGGCGCGCTCGGGCGAAAGCGGTTGGCCGCTCGCGGCGCGCGCCGCAAAATTCCAGCTGTCGAGGGCCTTCTCCCAGGCGCTCCCGGCGAGCGCCGCCTGACGCGGCGGGTGAGTGGCGAGGTCGAGGTACCACTGCCACCAGGCCTTGGCGTAATCGTCGGGTGCGAGCCCGCCGGTGAGAGCGGCGAGCTGGGCGCGCAGCTGGCGCTCGATTTCCGCGCGCAGCGGCGCCTCGGACGATGCGTCCGTGGACGCTCCGCCCGTGTGATTCGTGTGATCGGTCAAAGGCGGTCTCCCAAAACCGCTCCCGGGGGATGTCGCCACCCCCCGGGAAGCGGGACTACCGCCAAGATATCAGGCAGCCTTCCTGGCAGGCACTGACTTCGCGGCAATCTCGGAACCGAGCTGGTTGAACTTCGCCTGCATCTCGGACGTGACATGCGCGAACTCCTGGGCACGCGCACGCAGCTTGTCCACGAACTCGGTGTTGAGCTCGGTGTGCTTGGTGAGGAGCTCCGTCGCGTTGGCAGCGACGAAGGTCGCGTTCACGCGGGCCAGGCTTGCGTCGAGCACGTCGCCGGCGACGGCATACTGCAGGCGCGCCAGGCGCTCGAGGGTCTTGAAGCCTTCCTGCTGGGCCTTGAGGACCGGCGCGAAAGCCTCGCGGGCGGCGCTCATCAGGGCATTCGGGTCGAATGTGCGGTCGGTCATGTTCGTAAGCTCCTTGTACGGGTCGGGTCTGTCGGTACGGGGAGCTATTCTACCGAAATTTGTATGCACTGCAAGAGAACAAGTACCTATAGGGAAATCGCTGGTTTATATTCTTATAAGTAATTGCTTAAATTCATATTTCTCTGGATTATTTCGGTCGGAATCCGACGCGTGACTTGTGCATCGCAAACGAATCAGATCCTGAGCCCGGCGTCGACCTCGACGCAGCGCCCCGTGAACAGGTCGTTCTCGAAGATGAAGCCGACGGCGTGCGCGATCTCATCGGGCTCGCCGAGCCGCCCGAGGGGAATCGGGGCGGTCATGCGCGCGAGCGCCTCGGGCTTCATGCTCTCGACCATCGGGGTACGCACGAAGCCGGGGGCGACAGCGCCGACGCGGATGCGATAGCGCGCGAGCTCCTTGGCCCACACCACCGTCATCGCCACGACGCCCGCCTTGGCGGCGCTGTAGTTGGTCTGACCGGCATTGCCGGCGCGGCAGACGCTCGACACGTTCACGATGACGCCGCCGCTCGGGATCATGCGCTGCGCGGCTTCGCGCGCGCACAGGAAGACGCCGGTCAGGTTCACGTCGATGACCTCCTGCCACTGGGCGAGGCTCATCTTGCCCACGACCTTGCCGTCCTTGACCTTGACCAGCATGGCATCGCGCACGATGCCGGCGTTGTTGATGAGGCCGTGCAGGCCGCCGAAGTCGGCGGTCACCTGATCGAGCGCGCCGACCACGCTGTCCTCGTTCGCCGCGTCGGCGATGTAGCTGCGGGCGGTGGCGCCCGCCTGCACGCAGTGCGTGCGCGTCTCCTCGACGTCCTCGCTGTTGGTATCGAGCAGGGCGAGCCTGGCGCCCTTGGCCGCGAAGTGCATGGAGAGCGAGCGGCCGATGCCGCGGCCGGCTCCGGTCACGAGTATGGTCTTGTCGCGAACGTCCACCTTGGGGCACTCCTTGGGGATTGGGGAATCGGATCCGGCTGCTGCGGCCGCGTGCGGCGCGCGCGGCGGGCCGTTAGGAGAGGGAAGTCAGCCGCGGCGCTTTCCCGGCGGGGTGCCGGAAGCCTTGTCCTCGGTCGCGGGTGCGGCGCTCGACGAGAACGCCGAGAGCATCGAGGCCTGCATCTTGGCCCACATCTCCATGTTCTGGCGCGCCATCTCGGCGATCGGCGCCATCGGTGTCTCGAGCGCCTTGGCCATCTCGGCCTGCATGAGGCTCTGCTGCCGCAGGAGTCCGCCGATGCTGCGCTCGAGGTAGCTGGTCAGCATCTGCTGAATCGGATTGCCGTAGAAACGGATGATCGCCTCGAGCAGCGAGGTGCTCAGCACCGGAGTGCCGAACTGCTCCTGGCTGGCGATGATCTGCAGCAGGATGCTGCGCGTGAGGTCCTCGCCGCTCTTGTCATCGATCACTTTGATGCGCTCGCCGCCGGCGACCAGCTTGCGCAGGTCATCGAGTGTCACGTGCCGGCTGTCGCGTGCGTCGTACAGGCGACGGTTGGCGTATTTGCGTATCAGGCGCTCTTCGGCCATGGTGGCAACCCTCGGCGTTTCGCCTCGTGGTCTCCCGCCCGCATCGCGGGCAGCGCGGATAGTAGCCGTAGTGTATGCAGCGCACAACGACTCAGTTCACGGTTCGGGCGGGGTGTCACATTCAGGGCTGGAGGCCTCTTTACCGCGACAAGCTGCATAATTCCCTGTCTGGTCCGGCCGCTGCGAGAGTCTGACTTTCCGCAGCGCATACACGAGGCCGGGCACGCAGGAGCCCCACACAGCCATGCAGAATCCCTTCGCCGCTTCGCCCCTGTCCCCCGATGCTGCCTTCGCGGCTGCGGCCGAGCGCTTCTTCGAGCTGCTGAAGACCTTCGGGATGCAGGCCGCGGGCGGCGCAAGCCACGCGCCCGACTGGAGCGCGGTCGCCGGCGCGCTCGCGCAACAGTTCGAGCAGTGGCTGGCCGCATCGCCCGCGCTGGGCGCGTCGCTCGCCGCGTCGGCGGGCTTCCCGGGCGCCGGGGCTCCCGGGACCTTCGGACCGGTACCGCTCGGCATGGCCGCGGCCCCCGGCGGGGAGGGCGGGAGCCCGTGGGAACTCCTCGTGCGGCTCGCTCAGCTGCAGGGACAGCTCGCGGGGCACTGGAGCGAGATCGCCAGGAGCTCGGCCGAGAAGTTCATTACGCGGCTGGGCGCCGGGGGCGGTCCGGCCGGAGAGCTCACCAGCGAGGGTGCGCTGCAGCTCTATGAGCTGTGGGTCGACTGCGCCGAGGAGGCCTACGCCAGGACGGTTCGCACCGAGGAGTTCTGCAAGCTGCAGGCGCAGCTCGCCAACACCTCGACCGCGCTCCTCCTCGCGCAGCGCCGGCAGGCCGACGCCCTGGCGCGCGCCTGGGGTCTGCCGACACGCGAGGAGGCGGACGCGCTGCAGCGTCAGATCCGCGAGCTGCGCGAGCAGGTCGCGGCCAGGGACGCCGCCGCGCCCGCCGCAAAGGAGCGCGCGGAACCGGCGCGCGGCGCACGGGCCGGGGACCAGAGCTCGGCGAAGCGACGGCCCGGAAAGGGCGCGAAGCGCACGCGCCGCGGCCGGAGGCCGCGCGCTTGAGCGCAACGGGGGGAGATGCCGCGGGCGTCTTTCTCGATCTCGGTGCGCGCGTGGCCGAGACCCTCGCACGGCTGCGCGAAGCGCGCGGGGTCACGGTCGGCGGCTCGGCCCGGCGGGCCGTCTGGCGCCACGGCAAGACGACGCTCTACCGTTATCTGCCGCTCGAGCCGGCGCAACCCGGGCCCGGACGGCCGCTCCTCATCTGCTTTGCGCTCGTCAACCGGCCCTACATCCTCGACCTCGAGCCGGAGTTCTCGCTGGTGCGGCGGCTGCTCGAGGCGGGACTCACGGTGTATCTCATCGACTGGGGCGATGCCGACGACGGCGACCGGCTGCGCGACCTGAACGATTACATCGACGGCGAGCTCGGCGGCTGCGTGCGCTACATCCTCGAGGCCCACGGCAGCGAGGCGCTCGATCTCATGGGCGTGTGCCAGGGCGGCGTGTTCACGCTCTGCTACACCGCGTTGCATCCGCAGCAGGTCGCGAATCTCGTCCAGCTCACCACGCCGGTCGACTTCCAGACTCCCGAGGACCTGCTTTCGAAGTGGCTGCAGGGGATCGATACCGCGCTTCTCGCGCGCGCCGGCAACGTGCCCGGGGAAATGCTGAACGCGATATTCCTCTCGCTCATGCCCTTCAGGCTGATGCAGCAGAAGTACGTGCGGCTCCTCACCGGCCGCTCGGAGCGGCGGGCGGTGGAGAGCTTCGTGCGCATGGAGCGCTGGATCTTCGACAGCCCGCCGCAGGCCGCCGTGGCGTTCACGGAGTTCCTCCGCTGGTTCTATCAGGAGAACCGCCTGGTGCGCGGCACGCTCAGCCTCGGCGGCCGCAATGTCGATCTCGGCCGGATCCGCCAGCCGATCCTCAACCTCTACGCCGCGGGCGACCACATCGTGCCGCCGGCCGCGAGCGCGGCGATGGGCCGCTACGTCGGCAGCAGCGATTACACCGCCGGCGCGATCGAAACCGGGCACATCGGCATGTACGTGAGCCGCACGGGACGCGCCGAGATCCCCGGGCGCATCATCTCGTGGCTGCGCGAGCGGTGAAGGAAGCTCGAGCGGGCGTTGCGCCCGCGGTCAGCGGCCGGCGCTTCAGTAGCCCTTCTCGATGTCGACCACCGAGAGCATCGGCTCGCCGGCGACATAGCGGCGCAGGTTCTCGACGAGGATCGATTCGCGCGCCTCCTGCGCGATCGGCGTGTGCGCCGAAACGTGCGGCGTGATGATCAGGTGCGGCGCGTGCCAGAGGGGGCTCTCGGGCGGCAGCGGCTCCGGATCGACGACGTCCAGGCCGGCGCCGGCGATCGTCCCGTCGGTGAGCGCTGCGGTGAGGTCCGCCGTCACGGTGCTGCGCCCGCGTCCGACGCTGATGAAAAAGGCGCTCTTCTTCATGCCGGCGAAGAACTGCCTGTTGAAGATGCCGGTGGTCTCGGGGGTGAGCGGCAGGCAGTTGACGACGAAATCCGCATCCCTCGAGAGCTTCGGCAGCTCGTCGGGCAGTCCCACGTAGCTCACGAAGTCCGGTCCCTCGTGGCCGCTGGCGCGCGTCGCGACGACGCGCATGCCTAAGGCGTGGGCCCGGCGTGCCACTTCGGTGCCGATGCCGCCGAGTCCTGCGACCAGCACGGTCCTGCCCTCGAGATCGACCAGCTCGGGCTCGTCGCCGTTCGTCCAGTGGCCGCGCTGCTGTTCGGCCATGAAGTACTCGAGGTGGCGGCTGAGCGCCAGCATCAGGGCGAGCACGTGCTCGGCCATGCTCGGGCCCATGGTGCGCTGCAGGTTGGTGACGAGCGGGGCACGGGCGCGCAGCAGCGGCTGCTGCACGCAGGGCTCGACGCCGGCGGCGGTCCACTGGATCCATTGCAGGTGCTGGGCTGCGCGCAGTACCTCGGGCGAGCACACGCCGATGGTGGCATCGGCGGCGGCGATCTCCTGCGGTGTCGCCCTGGCGAGCGCGACCAGCTTCGCGCCGGGGGCCGCGCGGGCGAGCTGCGGCAGCAGCTTCTCGAGCCGATTGCTCACCAGGATGAGGTGCGGCGGATGCCAGCCGGGGCGCTCGCGCACCGGATGCGGCGCGGTGCGCAGGCCGAGGCTCTCGATGAGCTCGGCGTCGGGGGCGGGTGCGCCGGAGGTCTGCGCGGCGCGAGCTGGTGCGGCGGGCGCCTGGGCGAGTGCGGCCGAGAGCCAACAGGCGGCACCGGCGACCAGGAGCACGGTCGGGGTCGCAAGTCGCTGGCGCGGCGGCATGGAGCGGGAGTCTACGCCATGGGGGCGGCCCGCCGCACAGGCCGCGTGCGAGCTTTCAGGGCGGCGAGCTGTGCCGCTGTGAGGGGCGCTCGTGCGTGTGCTCAGTCGACGGGCACCTGATAACTGGAGTTCACAGGAGGACGCGCTGCCTGATTGCAGCGGTCCCCTTGCCATGGCGATGCCCCCGGGCGCTGCTGCGGCGCTACGCCATGCCGCCGCTCACCGAGATCACCTGTCCGGTCAGGTAGGAGGCCTCGGCCGAGACGAGGAATGAGACGACCGCGGCGACTTCGTCGGGGGAGCCCAGGCGGTTCATCGGCACGAGACGCTCGATCGCCTTGGCGTCGAAGAGTCCGTCGGTCATGGGGGTCGCGATGATCCCGGGGGCGACGGCATTTACCGTCACGCCGCGCGTGGCGAGCTCGAGTGCGAGCGCGCGGGTGGCGGAATTCAGCGCCCCCTTGGCGGCGGCGTAGTTGACCTGGCCCTTGTTGCCGATGAGGGCCGCGACCGAGGAGACGCTCACGATCCGGCCCCAGCGCGCGCGGATCATCGGCATGAGCAGCGGCTGCGTCGCGTGGAAGAAGCCGTTGACCGACACGTCGATCACGCGGTGCCACTGGGCGGCGCTCATGCCGGGAAGCACCGCGTCGTCGTGCACACCGGCGTTGTTGACGAGGACCTGGATGGGGCCGGCGCCGAGCGCGGTCTCGAGCGCCGCGCGGGTCGCGGCGGCGTCGGTGATGTCGAAGGCGAGGGGCTCGGCGCTGCCGCCGGCCGCGAGGATCTCGCGGGCGAGGGCCGCGGCGACGGCGACGCTCGTGTGCGCGTGGACGTAGACGTGCAGGCCCTCGCGCGCCAGGCGGCGGCAGATGGCGCTGCCGAGGCTGCCGCTGCCGCCGGTGACGAGCGCGCGCTTGCCGGAGAGTGCGGGGGCGTTCACGAGTGGGTGCCGGTGCTCTCGGCGTGCGCCCCGTGGGCGGCCTCGAAGACGATGCTGGCGCGGCCGCTCACCAGCACGCGTCCCGATGCCGAGACCTCGAACTCGTAGAGCACCGTGTGGCCGTCGCCGGTGATGCGCTCGGCGGCGGCGATGAGGTCGCCGGGGAGATCGTCGAGGCGCGTCACCTGCAGCGCGACGTTGCGCACGCTGGCGAGGTAGCCGACGGCGGCGCCGATGCTGCCGCGCAGCTGCGTCGACACGGTGCTCGCGAGCGGGGCGCTCGCGGCGACCAGCGCGCCGTGCACCGCCATCGCCTGGGCCGCGTACTCGATGCCGCAGGCGGCGCCGAGCCGCCCGTGCGCGCGCAGCGGGTTGTCGGCGGCGCGGTGGGTCGCGCTGCGGCAGCGGATGTGCCCGGCGTCCCACGACAGCACCTCATCGAGCAGGCACATATGTCCCTTGTGCGGGATGTGCTGCTCGATCCACTGGCGGTCTAGGGGCATGGGGTCACCTCGAATGCGAGGCTCGAGTTCTCCAGGTAGTCGATCGTC
>DASSQU010000461.1:0-8396 GCA_035702325.1 Steroidobacteraceae bacterium | reverse complement strand
CACGGGCGCCGCGCCCACTCGCCGGCGTAGTCCACCCCGATGCGCGGGCTGCGGCCGATCCGCACCCGCTCCGCCCGGGGCGGCCGCTCGATCCACAGTACGCCGCCGAGCAGGTCCACCCCGTTGAAGCTGCGATCGATGTGCATCGCGCGGCACAGGAGTCCCGGCCCCGAGGTCCGCGCGTCGATCCCCTCGAGCGGCTCGAGAGCGCGCAGCAGCACCGCATGCGGCACGCCCTCGGCCGCGGTGACGACATTCAGGCAATGCCAGAATCCGTAGATGAAGTAGACGTAGGCGTGACCGGGTGGGCCGAACATCACCTCGGTGCGCGCCGTGCGGCCCCGCGAGGAATGCGCGGCGCGATCCCGCGGACCCTGGTAGGCCTCGGTCTCGACGATGCGTCCGCGGCGCACCCGCGTACCGTCATCGTGCACGAGGTGCATGCCGATCAGCTCACGCGCCACGGGCAGTGCGCTGCGCGCGAAGAACTCGCGCGCGGGCTTTATGCAGCGGTTCACGGCGCGATCCTAATGGAATCCTCTACACTTCAGCGGTGCAGGGAAGGGCGTGGGTATTCTGTTCGTAAAATCAATAAGATAGAATCTGCACCAACCGGCTTTTCATGAGGTGCGATTTGGCGGGACGGCTTCTGGCGGGACTCTTGTCGATGATGGCGTGCATCGTGCCCGCGGCGGCCGCGACCTATGAGCTGCCGGCCGACGGCTCTCCCGTGGTGGGCGCCGACACGACGCTGACCACGGTGTATGCGGACACGCTTCCCGAGATCGCGCACCGCTTCAGCCTCGGGTACTACGAGATCATCCGCGCCAACCCCGACGTCGACGTGTGGCTGCCGGGCACCGGCAAGACCGTCCTCATTCCGGGGCGGCGGATCCTCCCGACCGGGCCGCGGGAGGGGATCGTCGTCAATCTTCCCGAACACCGCCTGTACTACTACCCGAAGCCGCGCGGCCGTTACGAAAAGCGGGTGGTCATTACCTTTCCCGTGAGCATCGGCAAGATGGACTGGCGCACGCCGCTCGGCGAGACACGGGTGATCGCGAAGATCAGGCACCCGGTGTGGTATCCCCCCGAGTCGATCCGCAAGGAGCACGCCGCGAACGGCGACCCGCTGCCGAAGGAGATCGGCCCGGGTCCGGAGAATCCGCTGGGCGACTTTGCGCTGCGGCTCGCGGCCGGTGAGGGCGAGTACCTGATCCACGGTACCAACAATCCGATCGCGGTCGGGATGTCGGTGACCCACGGCTGCATCCGCATGTATCCGGAGGACATCGCGGCGCTCTTCCCCCTGGTTCCCGTGGGAACCCGGGTGTGGCTGATCAACGACCCGGTGAAGGTGGCCTGGGTCGACGGTCAGCTGCTGATCGAGGTGCACCCCCCCGTCGATGAGCAGGGACAGACCATCGAGCCGAATCTGGAGCTGCTCTCGAAGCTGCTCGACCAGGCGCTCGGCGCGAGCACCGCGGCCATTCACTGGGACCTCGCGCGCCGGACACTGCAGGCGGCGAACGGCATTCCGACCGTGGTCGGCCTCGCGGCCACGCCCGACTCCCCGGACGAGAACGCGCACACGCCGCAGGAGACCGCGGCCGCCGGCCCGGCCACCGGCGGGCGCTGAAGCTGCCGGGCTCAGCGCGTGCGCACCTCGCGCGCGGCGCGCGCCGGTCGCGCGGCGCGCGACTCACGCAGCTGCGCGATGGTGCGCAGCAGCTGCGTGGCGCGCGAGGCGAGCGACAGGGCGGTACGAACCCAGACCACGAGGGTGAGTGCTTCGCGCGCCCGTCCGAGGAGCATCAGGCCGGCGAGCGCGGCCGCCCAGGCAAGAGGCTGACGCAGGCGCGGCAGCGCACGCGCGCCGAAGAAGACTCCCGCCCGCAGCCCCGCCACGCGCTCGGCGAGCTCGGCGCGCTGGCGCTGGCAGCGCTCGAGGAGAACGCGGCGGCGCGCTTCGAGCTCGCGGAGGCGGCTCATGGCGGCGCCCCGGCTCGCTCCCGGTCACGCTCGAGCTCCCGCAGCGAGCCGGCGAGCAGGCCGCCCCGCTTGCGCACCGTGCGCGCACCGATCACGCCGCAGGCGACGGCGAGCGCGACGAAAGTCACGCTGCCGCCGAGCAGGCCGAGCAGCCGGTGCGAATCCCACAGCGCCGCAACCAGCGCGGTGACGCCGAAGGCGAGGGCGAGCAGGGCGCAGACGATCGCCGCCACCGCCCACAGCAGCATGCGCGTCAGCACCAGCAGATGGATCTCGAGCTCGACGGCCGCCAGGTCGAGGCGGGTCCTCAGGGCCTCGAGCCCGGCCGCCAGCAGCCCGCGCAGCGCGGAATGGGACGGGGGAGGCGCGTCGGCGGGCTCGGCAGCCATCACTTGCGTCCGATGATCAGCCCGAGCAGCAGCGCCACGCCCCCGGCGACCGCCACCGCCTGCCACGGGTTGTCGCGTACATAGCGGTCGACGTCGCGGGCGCGCGCGGTGACCTGCTGCTCGAGGCCGGCGAAGCGCGTGCGCAGTTCCTGCAGGGCGGCCTCGGTGTGTTCCTGCACGCCGGCCGCCCCCGTTCCCGCCGAGGCGCGCAGCAGTGCTTCGGCGTCGTTCACCAGTGCGCGCAGCTCCTCGGTGAGCTTGCCGCCATCGAAAACCTCGGTCATGTCGGCGCTCCTGAAGCGTCCAGCCGCACGATTTACGCACATCCGCACCGAAACCGCGAGACGGCGGGTGGCGGCTGCGCTACTCTGAAGGACGCTCCGCGGTACGACCGATGAACGCCCCGGTTCCCAATCCGCTGCTCGAGTTGCGCAGGCTCGGCGTGAGCGCCTGGCTGGACGACATCGGGCGCGGCATGCTCGACGACGGCACTCTCGCGCGCCTCATCGACGCGGACGGCGTCGCCGGAGTGACGTCCAACCCGGCGATCTTCGCCCACTCGATGATGCACGATCCGCGCTACGCGCAGCCGATCGCCGCGCTGCTCGCGCGGACTCCCTCGGCGATGGCGCTCTACGAGGAGCTCGCGGTCGAGGACGTGCGCGACGCCGCGGGTCTGCTGCGCGCGCTCTACGACCGCAGCGCCGGCGGCGACGGCTTCGTGAGCCTGGAAGTCTCCCCGCATCTCGCCTACGACACCGCGGCGAGCCTCGCCGAGGCGCGCCGCCTGTGGCAGCGCCTCGGGCTGCCGAACGCACTGATCAAGATTCCGGCCACCGAAGCGGGAATCCCCGTGATCCGCGATCTGATTGCCGCCGGCATCAACGTCAACGTCACGCTCCTCTTTTCTCCCGAACGCTACCGCGCGGTCGCGCAGGCCTACCTCGACGGGCTCAGCCTGCGCGCGCGCGCCGGTCAACCGCTCGGCACGGTCGCCTCGGTGGCGAGCTTCTTTCTCAGCCGCATCGACACCCTGGTCGACCAGCTCCTCGACGGCCTCGCGGCGCACGGGCAGCCTGCGGCGCGCACGCTGCGCGGCAAGGCGGCGATCGCCAGCGCCTGCCGCGCCTGGGAGATCTTCGAGGAGCAGCTCGCCGGCGCGCAGTGGCAGGCGCTCGAGGCCCGGGGCGCCCGGCCGCAGCGGCTGCTCTGGGCGTCGACCTCGACCAAGGATCCCGCCTACAGCCCGATCAAGTACGTCGAGGAGACCGTGGTACCCGGCACGGTGAATACCATGCCGCTGGAGACCCTCGCGGCGTACCGCCGCCTCGGGCGACCGGAGCTGCGGCTCGAACGGCACCTCGCCGAGGCGTGCGACGTGCGCGAGGGCCTGGAGCGGCTCGGTCTCGATCTCGAGGACGTCGCCGCGCAACTCGAGCGCGAGGGGGTGGCGAAGTTCATCGAGCCCTTCGATCGGCTGCAGCAATGGCTCGGGGAGCGGCGTCATAATCCGAAGCGGGCATGACGCCGCCGAGGGGACACCGGGAGGGGGTCAGGTGGATATCGAGGCGATACGCGACAGGCTGCTCAAACGCCGGGACGAGCTGCGCAAGCGCGCCAGCGACGCGAGCGCCGATCTGCGCCACGAGGCCGACCCGCTGTCGGCCGACTTCGCCGAGCAGGTGACCCAGCGCGAGAACGACGACGTGCTCGGCGCGATCTCGAGCTCCGCGCAGGCCGAGCTGCAGCAGGTGGAGGCGGCGCTGCGGCGCCTGACCCAGGGCCGTTACACGACCTGCTCGGTCTGCGGCGGGGACATCGAGCCCGAACGCCTCGCGGCCGTGCCCTACACCGACCGCTGCCGCTCCTGCGCCGAAGGCGGGAGCTCGGCCACCGGACGCGGACGTACGCTGTAGTATGAGTGGGCTCGGGATCGCGACGTCCCTGGCACCCTCCGGGGTCATCACCATCACGACCGACTTCGGGCACCAGGGGCCATTCGTCGGCGTGATGAAGGGCTGCATCCTGACGCGTTTTCCCGCTGCCCGGATGATCGATCTCACCCACGAGATCGTGGTGCACTGGCCCGCGGAAGCCGGATTCTGGCTCGCGCGCGCTTTCCGCTTCTTTCCACCCGGAACGGTGCATGTCGCGGTGGTGGATCCCGGAGTGGGCACCTCGCGCGACATCATCGCGGCGCTCGCCGGCGGACATTTCTTTCTCGCTCCCGACAACGGGCTGCTCGCGCCGGTCGTCGCCCGCTGCGGCGAGGCCAGCCTGACACGGCTGAGCGTGACGGGCCTGAGCCGTCTCGGGGTGAGCCACCCGAGCGCGACCTTTCACGGGCGGGACATCTTCGCGCCGGTCGCGGCGGAGCTCGCCGCCGGGCGCTGCATGCCGGCGGATCTCGGGGAAGCGGTCGGGACGCTGGTGCCCGCCTGGGTCGACGACCCGGCGGTCGAGCCGGCCAGCGTCACCGGTGTCGTGATCAGCATCGATCACTTCGGCAACCTCATCACCAACATCGACGCGGCGCTGATCGAGCGCTTCCGCCTGCCGGTGGTGCACGCCGGCAACCATGCCTTCGCCCTGCGCCGCACCTACGGCGACACCCAGCCCGGACAGTACCTGGCTCTCATCAACTCCTTCGGGGTGGTCGAGATCGCCCGTTCGGAGCACAACGCCGCCGAGGGCCTGGGCCTCAGCCGCGGCGCGCCGGTCGTGGTCCGCGACGGCATCGACCACGCCTGAGAAGCGGCGCCCGGCCCCCCATCCGGCGAATGTTGCTCGGCGGCGCGAATCGGCTATAGTTCGCAGCCTTGTCCTGTGCCGTAGGGACACGTTAGCCGTTGAATTAATTCAGGATTTGCACCCCCAGATGTCTGAACGAGACAACCAGGGCTTCGATCTCGACGAGGAATTCCTTACGACTCCGCCCGAGGACGGCACCGAGTACGACCGGCTGCTCGATCGGGTGGACAAGCGCGTCCGCAACCAGGGCAAGCGGGGCAAGGCTGCCTGGAGCCGCCTCGAGGAAGTGCTGGCGGACAAGAAGCTCGAGAAGGACCTGCAGGACTTCGACGACGAGCTGTAGAACCGCCCCGCGCCCAGCCGCCGGATGCGGCGCCGCCGCCCCAGGGACCCCGACGCGCGTGGAGGAACGATCGTGACCGCAGCTCCCGCTGACTGGATCGTGCTCAAGTTCGGGGGAACCAGCGTTGCGACGCTGCCGAACTGGAGCAACATCGCGCGGGTCGCCGCCGCGCGGCTCGCCGGCGGGGCGCGCGTGCTGCTGGTGCACTCGGCCGTCAGCGGGATCACCGACCGGCTCGAGCGGCTGCTCGCTGCCGCCGTTGCGCAGGCTCCGCAGGAGGAGCTCGCCGCCATCGAGGAGCGCCACCGGCAGCTCGCGGCCGATCTCGGCGTCGTGCCCGGCGCCGAAGTCGAGCGTGAGTTCGCCGAGCTGCGCGAGATCGCCGCAGGCATCGCCCGGATGCGCGAGGTGAGCGATCGCACGCGGGCACGCGTCATGGCTGCGGGCGAGCTGCTGGCCACCCGTATCGGCGTGCAGTTCCTCAGCGCGCGCGGCCTCGGCGCCGCCTGGGTGGATGCGCGCACGCTGCTGCGCGCCGCGGCGCCGCCCGAGGGCGCCGGCCCGATGAACGTCCTCTCGGCGGTGTGCGGCTTCGACCCCGACCCGGCCCTCGAGGCGCGCCTGAGCGCGCTCGCACCGCTCATCGTCACGCAGGGATTCATCGCGAGCGACGCCGATGGCAACACGGTGCTGCTCGGCCGCGGCGGCTCGGACACCTCCGCCGCCTACCTGGCGGCCAAGCTGCGCGCCCGGCGGCTCGAGATCTGGACCGACGTTCCCGGCATGTTCAGCGCCAACCCGCATACGCTGCCGGGCGCACGGCTGCTGCGGGGGCTGCACTACGACGAGGCGCAGGAGATCGCCACCAGCGGCGCCAAGGTGCTGCATCCGCGCTGCATCCTTCCGGTGCGCCAGCAGCGCATTCCGCTGCATGTCTACGCCACCCATGCGCCGCAACTCGAAGGTACGGTGCTGAGTGCCGCGGGCGACGACGGTGGGGCACAGGTGAAGGCCGTCTGCAGCCGCAAGGGCATCACGCTGATCTCGCTCGACAGCCCGGGCATGTGGCACCAGGTCGGCTTCCTCGCCGACGCTTTCCAGGTGTTCAAGCAGCACGGCATGTCGGTCGATCTGGTGTCGACCTCCGAGACCACCGTCACGGTCTCGCTCGACCCGGCCGCCAACACGCTCGACAACGCGCGGGTTGCGGCCCTGGTCGCGGATCTGTCGCGGCTGTGCCGCGTGCAGGTGATCGGGCCGTGCGCTTCGGTCAGCCTGGTGGGACGCAACATCCGCGCCATCCTCCACCAGCTCGGCGGCGCCTTCGAGTTCTTCGAGGAGCAGAAGATCTACCTGGTGAGCCAGGCCGCCAACGACCTGAACTTCACCTTCGTCGTCGACGAGAGTCAGGGAGACCGCCTGGTGGCGCAGCTGCACGAGCTGCTGATCCGTCCGGTGCCCGGCGACCAGGTGCTCGGCCCCACCTGGCAGCAGCTGTTCGCGCAGCCGCCCGGCGGCGAGCGCCGCGCCTTGCCCTGGTGGCGCGAGCGGCGCGCCGGGCTGCTCGCGGCATTCGGCGAGCGCGACGCCGCCTTCGTGTACGACCTCGCCACGGTGCGCGCGGCGGCGCGGGCGCTGCGCGCGATGCGCTCGATCGACCGCGTGCACTATTCGATGAAGGCCAATGCCCATCCCGAGGTGCTGCGCGCGCTGCACGGGGAGGGCATCGAGCTCGAGTGCGTCTCGCGCGGGGAGGTGGAGCGTGCGCTCGCGACCTTCCCGCAGCTGCCGCCCGAGCGGCTGCTCTACACGCCGAATTTCGCCCCCCGCGAGGAGTACGCCTGGGCGCTCGAGCGCGGCGTGCAGGTCACGGTCGACAACGCGCAGCTGCTCGCCGCCTGGCCGCAGCTGTTCCGCGGCCGCGCCATCTTCGTGCGCGTCGACACCGGGGTCGGACGCGGCCACCACACCCACGTGCGCACCGCCGGCACGCGCTCCAAGTTCGGCGTGCCGCTGGCCGAGCTCCCCGCGCTGGTGCGCGCGGCACGGGAGCTCGGTGCGCGCATCGTGGGACTGCAGGCCCACGTCGGCAGCGGTATCTTCGACGTCACCAGCTGGGAGCACACCGCGCGGCTGCTCGCGGCCGCCGCGCAGGGCCTCGGGGAGCTGCGCACGATCGACGTGGGCGGCGGTCTCGGGGTGCCCGAGCGCCCCGACCAGGAGCGCCTCGATCTCGGCAGGCTCGATACGCTCCTCATGGCGGTGCGCGCCGAGTATCCGCAACTCGAGGTGTGGATCGAGCCGGGGCGCTATCTGGTGGCCGCCGCGGGCGTGCTGCTCGCGCGCGTCACGCAGCTCAAGGCGAAGGGCGGTGTGCGCTTCGTCGGGGTGGCGACCGGAATGAACTCGCTCATCCGCCCGGCACTCTATGGCGCATACCATGAGATCGCGAATCTCACGCGCATCGAGGAGCCGGCCACCGAGCTGGTCAACGTCGTCGGGCCGATCTGCGAGAGCGCCGACGTGCTCGGCCACGACCGGCTGCTGCCGGTGACACGGGAGAGCGACGTGCTGCTGATCGCGAATGCCGGCGCTTACGGCCACGTGATGGGCTCGCACTACAACCTGCGTCCACCCGCCGAGGAGCTGATCGTCTGAAACGGCTCGGCCTCGGACTCATCGCCCTGGCGCTGATCTGCGCCGCGCTCTACGTGCTCTACCTCGACCGGCTGGTGACGCGCCAGTTCGAGGGGCGGCGCTGGACGCTGCCGGCGCAGGTGTACGCCGCGCCGCTCGAGCTGTATGCAGGCCTCGCGCTCACCGAGGGCGAGCTCGAACAGGAGCTCGAGCGGCTGCACTACCGGCGGGTGGCCCAGCTCGAGCGGCCGGGCAGCTACCGGGTGAACGGCACGCGCATCGAC
>DASSQU010000460.1:0-2558 GCA_035702325.1 Steroidobacteraceae bacterium | reverse complement strand
AGAGCGCGCGTCTCTACGACTTCTCGCTCCGGCTCTACGAAAGCCTGTCGCGCGAGCTCAACTTCAACGTCATGCTGAGCCAGCGCGGCCACGTGATGCTGGCGCACAGCCGCCACGACCTCGAGTCGATGGCGCGCTGGGTGAACACGCTCCTGATGCACGGCATCGACGCGCGCCTGCTCGGCCGCGACCAGGTCGCCGCGCTCATCCCGGCGCTCGATATGTCGCCCGCGGCGCGCTTCCCGGTGCTCGGCGGCTTCCTGCAGCCGCGCGCCGGCACGGCGCGCCACGACGCGGTCGCCTGGGGCTACGCGCGCGCCGCGTCCAGCCTCGGAGTCGACATCATCCAGGACTGCGAAGTGACCGGCTTCGAGACCGGCGCGGATCGGGGCGTCACCGCCGTCCGCACCAGCCGCGGCCGCATCGGGGCCGGGCGGGTCGGGATTGCGGTCGCCGGTCACAGCTCGGAGCTCGCGCGGCTAGCGGGCTTCCGTCTGCCGGTGACGAGCTACGCACTCCAGGCGATGGTGACCGAGCCGGTGAAGCCGCGGCTCGACACCGTGGTGATCTCACCCGGCACCGGCGCCTATGTGAGCCAGTCCGACAAGGGCGAGATGGTGATCGGCGGCGGGCTCGATCTGTTTGCCTCCTATGCGCAGCGCGGCAGCTTCGCCGTCCAGCAGGCGGTGATCGCCGCGACGCTCGCGATGTTTCCGTCCTTCAGCCGCCTGCGGCTGCTGCGCCAGTGGGCGGGGATCGTCGACGTGGTGCACGACTCGAGCCCCATCATCGGTGCGACCCCGGTGCCCGGGCTCTACATCAACTGCGGCTGGGGAACCGGCGGCTTCAAGGCGATCCCGGCCGGCGGCTGGACCTTCGCGCACCTGCTCGCGACCGGCCGCAGTCACGAGCTCGCCGAGCCGTTTCAGCTCGAACGTTTCCTCACCGGGCGCCTCATCGACGAGGCGGCCGCGGCCGGCATCGCCCACTGACATGATGCAGCTTCGCTGCCCCTGGTGCGGAATGCGCGACGAGACGGAGTTCGTCTGCGGCGGCACGAGCCACATCGCGCGTCCGCAACCCGGGGCGAGCGATGCCGAATGGGGTGAGTACCTCTTCTTCCGCGATAACCCCCGGGGAGTGCACCGCGAGCGCTGGCGCCACGCCTTCGGCTGCGGGCAGTGGTTCAACGTCGCCCGCCACACCGTGACGCACGAGGTGCGGGCGGTGTATCGCATGGACGAGCCACCGCCGCCCGATCGCGCGCCGCCCGATCGCGCGCCGCCCGCGGCCGGGGACTCGCGATGAGCGCCTGCCGCCTGCCCGCCCCGGCGGGACTGTGGCTCGAGCGCGAGCGGCCGGTGGCGTTCCGCTTCAACGGCCGGCAGCTCAGCGGCTTGCGGGGCGACACGCTCGCCTCGGCGCTGCTCGCCAACGGAATCGGGCTCGTCGGCCGGAGCTTCAAGCTGCACCGCCCGCGCGGCGTCTACTCGTGCGGCATCGAGGAACCGTGCGCGGTGGTCGACGTGGGCGAGGGCGCGCGGCATACGGCGAACGTGCGTGCGACGCTGCTGCCGCTCGAGGAGAACCTGAGCGCCCGCAGCGTCAACTGCTGGCCGGGTGTCCGCTTCGATGTCGGCGCGGCGACCGGCTGGCTCGCGCCGCTGCTGCCGGCGGGCTTTTACTACAAGACCTTCAAGTGGCCGGGCTGGCGGTGGTTCGAGCCGGCGATCCGGCGCATGGCAGGTCTGGGGTCGGCGCCCACCGAGCCAGACGGCGACCGCTACGAGGAGCTCGCGGCCACCACCGAGGTGCTGGTGGCGGGCGGCGGGATCGCGGGCCTTTCGGCCGCGGTCGCGGCCGCGCGCGCCGGCGCCGCCACGCTGCTCGTCGCCGGCGGTGGACGCCTCGGCGGCGCGCTCGGCTGGCGCGGCGACGCGGAAGTCGCGGCGCTCGAAGCCACGGCGCGCTCACTCGGCGTGCGCATCCTCACCCGCACTCTGGCTTTCGGGGTCTATGACCACAACCTCGTATGCGCCTGCGAGACGGTGAGCGGCGAGGGCGCCGTGGCCGGGACGCGCCCGGTGCTGCGTGAGCGGCTGTGGAAGATCCGCGCCCGCGCGGTGATCGCGGCTGCCGGCGCCATCGAGCGCCCGCTCGTCTTTCCGGACAACGATCGCCCGGGCGTCATGCTCGCCGGCGCGGCCGTCAAATACGCGCAGGCCTTCGGGGTCGCGTGCGGCGAGCGCGCCGTGCTCGTGACCGAGAGCGACTCCGCTTACGCCGCCGCCGCCGCGCTGCGCGCAGCCGGTGTCCATGTGGTAGCGCTCGTCGACCGGCGCAGCAGCCCCCGGCCGGCCGCCGGCGAACCGGGCGTGCGCGTGCTCGCGGACGCCGACATCGTTGCTGTGGCCGGGGCGCGCGCGGTACGTGGCTGTGCCGTGGCGCCGGGCGTGGCCGGGTTCCGCCGGCGCCAGCGGCTCGAGTGCGATCTCATCCTCAGCTCCGCCGGCCATGCGCCGGCGGTTCAGCTGCATTCGCAGGCCGGCGGACGGCTG
>DASSQU010000459.1:0-3654 GCA_035702325.1 Steroidobacteraceae bacterium | reverse complement strand
GGCCGACGACGAGATCAAGCTCATCGACACCGCCGATACGCCCCAGCTGCCCGCCCGGCCGGAGCCCCCGGCGCCGCGCCCGCCTGCCCGCCCGGCGCGCCCGGCGGCTGCGCCCAAGGTCCGCGCGCGCGGCACCAAGGTCGGCGCGCGCGAGCGACGCGGCGAGCACACCCTCGAGGAGACGCTCGAGATCCTCGGCGCGAGCGAGCTGACCATCGACGACGGGCGCGGCGAGACTCTCAACGACACCGGGGTGCGGCACCTGCGCGTCGAGGTGCAGAAGAACTCTCCCTTCTCACGGCTGCTGGAGCGCCTCAGCGAGCGGATGAGGAAGCCGTAGCCGCAGTGGTGGCCGGCGCCGCGCCGGTAAACTCCGCCAGCAGCCAGCGCCGGTAGGCGTCGAGGTTCATCTCGCGGCCGAGAAAGCCGCGCACCAGCTGCGCCGCCGGCTCGGTGGCGCCGGGTGCCAGCACCGTCTGCCGATAGCGCATGCCCGCCGGGCCGCCGAGCAGGTCCTGCGGGTCGAACTGCGCGAAGAAATCCAGCGCGATCACCTTGTCGAGCACGTAGGTGTAGTAGTTGGAGCTGTAGCCGTTCAGGTGCGTGAAGCTCGCCCAGAAGTGATCCCCGGGGACCATCGCCAGGTTGCTGAAGCGCGTGTAGTCGCGCTGGTACACGGCGTCGAAGTCGAGCGTTGCGGGCGCCAGCGTATGGAAGTCGAGCGACACCGCCGAGGCGATCAGCTGGAACTGCTGCGCACCGGCGCGCCCGAAGGCGTCGCTGCGCATCATGCGGTCGAACAGCTCGCGCGGCAGCACCGCCCCGGTCTGGTAGTGGCGCGCGAAGGAGGCGAGCACGCCGTAGTCGCGGAAGAATTCCTCGAGCATCTGTGAGGGCGCTTCCACGAAGTCCCCCTCCACGTTGAAGGCGCCGGCGCCGGCGAACGCGTGCTGGCTGCCGATGATGTGATGCATCATGTGGCCGAACTCGTGCAGGAACACGACCACGTCGTCGTAGAGCATCAGCCCGGGATCCCCGGCGCCGCCGCCGGGGAAGTTGCACACCAGCGTCGCCTCGGGAAGCTGGCGTCCGCCGATGCCGGGCGTCAGCGCCTGGGTCGAGAACCACTTGTCCTTGCCGGGGCGCGGATGCATGTCCATGTACATGCGCCCGATGCGCCGGCCGCCGTCGTAGACGTCGTAGACGCTGACCGAGGGGTGCCAGGTGCGCACGCCGCCCACCGCACGGATCTCGACGTGAAACAGCCGCGCGGCGGTGCCGACCACGCCACGCTCGACTTCGTCATAGGGGAAGTAGGGGCGCACGCTCTGCGAGTCGAAGTCGAACTTCGCGCGCCGGTACTGCTCGGTCCAGTACGACTGATCGGCCACCGAGAGCTTCGCTATCGCGGGATCGTGCTCGCGGGCCAGGGCGAGCAGCGCCGCATCCTCGCGCTCGCTTCCCTCGCGCGAGGCCGCATCGATCTTGCCGAGGAATTCGGCGAGCTTCGCGGGCGAGCCCATCATCTGGTCCGCCATGGCGAGGTCGGCCCAGGTGCCGTAGCCGAGCAGCTGCGCCAGCTCGGCACGCTTCGCCAGCAGCTCGCGCAGAGTCGCGGTGTTGGCCGGGTAGCCCTTCTGGGTGTAAGCGAGGTAGACCTTGCGGCGCAGCTCGGCGCTGCGGGCGAAGCGGCGCACCGGACGCACGTCCGGCGGGTCGCTGGTGATGCGTACGTGGCCCTCGGCATCCGCCGGGTGCGCGGCGAGGTAATCGGCCGGCAGGCCCTCGAGGTCCGCCCGGTCGGCCACTACGGTGCGCAGGTCATCGTGTACCGTGCGCTCGAAGGCGAGCCCGGCGGAGGTGATCTGCTCCTGCAACGCCTGGATCTTCGCGCGCGTCGCCTGGTCCCTGTCGACGCCGGCGAGGCGGTACTCGAGCAAAGTGTGCTCGAGATAATGGCGCGTCGCAGCATCGGCAGGCGCCGGCACGGCCGCGAGCGCCCGGTAGACCGCGGGATTGAGGCTGAGCGCCGTCGCGGCCGCGTTGGCGGTCTCGGTGAGTGCCTGCGCCTTGTCGCGCAGCGCCTTGGTGGCGCCGACGCCGTAGAGCACGCTCGCCTGGTAGGTGGCGAGATCGAGCTCATTGACCGCATCGTCGTAGGGCCGCAGCGTGTTCGCGACGCTGTTCGCACCCTTGACCGCGCTGAGACGCGCTATGGCGGCAGCGGCGCGGCGCAGATGCCCGTGCACCCATGCCTCGAGCGCCGCCGGATCATCGCCGCCCTCCCAGGCATGCAGCTGAGCGGCGGCGTCGGGCTTGCCGGTGGCGGATGCCGCGACGGACGGCAACGCGGCGGCGGCGAGCAGTGCCAGGAGGAATCGCAACGCGCACCCCGGGTGCGATGGGATCGGCATGACTGACTCCCTCAACTCCGTGCAGCGGGGCACGGCAGCACTTCATTGGAACGAACGCCAGTCTAGCTCGCGGCGCACTGCGCCCGGAGCGGCCGTGGCGGTCCGGCGCGACGTGGTGCCGTTTCCGCGCGACGAGGCGCGGGCGGCTTCAGGCCGCCGCCGCGCCGCCCGATGCCCGGGCGCTCGCGGGGGCGAGCTCGAGGAAGCCGACCTGCAGGAAGCGCGTGGCGAGCGAGAGGCGGACGTCGTCGCCGATGTCCCCGGCGATGTCGCGCACGCGGAACCGCGGGGTATTCACCATGAAGACGATGCCTTGCTCGGCGCCGCGGTTGATGTAGAGGTGGCCGCCCGGGTAGGCGACGTCGATCGTCTGCGGGTTTGCCATCATCTGGCAGAACGCCCGCGCGGCGTGCACCAGCTCGGTGTCGAGCCCGATCGCCGGCAGCTGCTCGGGAGCGGGCAACGCGGCGAGTGCGGCAACCGCGCGCGCCGAGCGCCAGTGCAGGGCGCTGGCGATGAAGCCCGGGGCGCGACACGCCGCCAGCAGTCCCGCAACCGCTTCCACCACCTGCGGCACGAGCTGTTCGAGCCCCGGGCCGGCGAGCTGGAACGCGAGCCGCCCGCCGAGAGTGCGCCGCAGCCCGGGATCGAGATCCGAGAGGTGATCGATCGCGGCGATGACCGCCTCGCGCAGCGTGAGCGGCGTGAAGCCGATCGACACGTGCAGCGACCCGCTGTCGGAGTCGACGCTGTGGTAGGTGCCCCGCGGCAGGTAGAGGAGGTCCCCCGGGCGCACGTCGACGGTTTCGTGAGGCCCGAGCTCGGGCGGACCCCTGGGGATGCCCTTCCAGGTGTTGGGCAGCTCGGACGGTTTGCTCGAGACGTACCAGCGCTTGAAGCCCTGCAGCTGCACGACCAGCAGGTCGTGGTCGTCGAAGTGCACCGGGGCGCGCATGCCGCCGCGGCTCCAGAAGGCCGACGCCGTCACCGGCTGGTGCAGCAGCACCTCGAGCGCACCGGCGATTCCCTCGAGCGCCGGCGACAGCGGCCGCAGCTCCGGGAAGCGCACCGAGTAGTGGCGCTCGTGAAACTGTTCGATGCGCCGGCGGAAGTCCGCGGTGTCGGTCACCCCCTGCAGGCTCGGCGCGGGACCGGAGGGGTTGGCGGAGTGGAAGGTGAGCTTCGGCGCGAGCTGAAACGCTGCGAGCAGCGTCGCCTCCGGGTCCGGGCCGAGAAGCCC
>DASSQU010000458.1:0-5117 GCA_035702325.1 Steroidobacteraceae bacterium | reverse complement strand
GATGTGCCCGGCAGCTACGTGCTGGTCGATCACTCGATCTTCCGTGCCTTCAACAAGGGGGCGCTCGCGATCCTCAAGGCCGAAGGACCGGAGAACAAGGCGATCTACTCGGGCAAGGAGGTCGATTCGGTGTATCTGGGCGACGTCGCGGCCAACCGCGCGGCCGTGACCGAAGCGCGGGCCGCCGCGGCACAGGGCACGCTGACCAAGGAGCAACAGATCAAGGCCGGCGAGTCGCGTTTCACCGGCACCTGCTCCGTGTGCCACCAGGCCAACGGCCAGGGTCTGCCGGGTGTGTTCCCGCCGCTTGCCGGTTCTGAGTTCCTGATGGCCGACAAGCAGCGCGCCATCGGCATCGTCCTCAACGGGCTCTCCGGCAAGGTCACGGTGAAGGGCAGCGAGTTCAACTCGGTGATGCCGCCCATGAGTCAGCTGAACGACGACGAGATCGCCAACATCCTCACCTACGTGCGCAACAGCTGGGGCAACAGCGGTGAGGCGGTTTCGGCCGACGAAGTGAAGCACATCCGTGCGTCCACTAGGCGTCCCGAAGGCGCGGCGCACTGAGGTTCGGGCGCGCTGGCTGCTCGCCGGGGCGCTGCTGCTCGGCCCGGGCGCCGCGCCCGCGGCCGACAATGCCTTCCTGCCGGTGGCAGGCGCGGAGCTGCGCACGGTGCTGCCGGCAGGTCGCGAGCAGTCGGTGCGGGTCGCAGGCTTCCTGCTGCAGCGACACCCGGTCACCAACGCGGAGTTCCTCGCCTTCGTCAGCGCACATCCCGAATGGCGCCGCGGCACCGCCCCCCGGATCCTGGTGGGTTCCGACTATCTCGGTCACTGGTCGGGCGCCCTCGCCCCCGGGACCGGGGCGGCCGACGCGCAGCCGGTCACGCGCGTGAGCTGGTTCGCCGCGCAGGCGTACTGCGAAGCCCAGGGCGGGCGGCTGCCGGGCTGGTACGAGTGGGAGCTCGCCGCCGCAGCCGGTCCCGACCGGCGCGATGCGAGATCCGACCCGCTGTGGCGCCAGCAGCTGCTCGACTGGTATGCGCGCCCCGCCGGCGAAGCCCTCCCCGCCGTCGGAGAGGCACAGCCCAACTTCTACGGCCTGTACGACCTGCACGGTCTGGTATGGGAATGGGTGCTCGATTTCAATTCGCTGCTGCCGGCAGACGCCGATCCCGAGCAGTTCTGCGGCAGCGGCGCGCAGAATCTGCAGCTCAAGGACAATTACGCGGTGCTGATGCGGATCGCGATGCTGGGGAGTCTGCGCGCCGCGGACACCGGCCGGACGCTCGGCTTTCGCTGCGCCCGCGACGGGCAGGCGCGCTCGCCGTGAAGCGCCTGGGCGTTGCATTGGGGGCGGCGCTGCTCGCGACGGTCGGCTGGTCGGCCGGTGCGGCAGCCGGCCCAGCGGATGACTCCCTCTACCAGCTGCACGCCCAGCTCGACGCCCAGAGCGGCGCCAGGGTCGGATTCGACCTGTACCGCGGCCACCCGGTGCTGATCGGCATGTTCTACGGGAGCTGTCCCGCGACCTGTCCGCTGCTGATCACCGGCCTGCAGGTTTACGAGTCGCATCTGGACGAGGCTGCCCGGGCGCGCTTGCGGGTGCTGCTGGTGAGCTTCGATGCCTCGCGCGATACGCCGCGTCAGCTCGACGCCCTCGCCCGGCTGCACCACGCCGATCCGGTGCGCTGGACCTTCACCAGTGCCGCCGAGCCGCAAGCACGCAAGATCGCCGCCCTGCTCGGGGTCCGCTACACTCGCCTGGCCGACGGAAGCTTCGACCACTCATCTCTCATTACACTGCTCGACGCCCAGGGCCGTATGCTCGCCAGCACCACCAAACTGGTCGGCGATTCGGGATTTCAGGCCCGGCTCGCGGCAGCCACGGCGGCCGACGCGCGTTAGATTTCGCATGCCTTTCACTCGTTCAAGGAGTCTTGCCATGACCCAGGCTTTCGATGAGTCCCGCCGCGACTTGCTCCGCAACGTCGCCCTCGGCCTCGCGCTGTTGCCGGCCGCAGCGGCGCCGCTGCGCCCCGCCGTCGCCGCCGAGCTGCCGCTCGTCACGGGCGACGATCCGATGGCGAAGGCGCTCAAATACGTGCCCGACGTCAGCAAGTCAGCCGACGCCAAGCCGGGCAGCAAGTGCTCGAACTGTATGCTGTACCAGGGAACCGCCGGGGCGGCCCAGGGGCCATGCCAGCTGTTCCCCGGAAAGGCGGTCAAGGCCGACGGCTGGTGCGCGTCCTGGAACTTGAAGAAGTAACAGCCGGCGGGGCTGCCGGGCGCCTCTGAAGGGGGCGCGTCCGGAGCGTGCGTGGGCCGCCGGGCCCCGCGTGCCTGACCGCACCTACCCGGTGCCGCGCTGCTCCAGGATCGCGAGCACGCGCGCCACCATGCGATCGCAGCAGCCCCCGCCGAACTCGAAGACATCGCCCTCCGCAAGGTCGATGTCTTTCGCGAGCGATGCCCGCAGCATCCCCCTGGCACGGAAATGCCGGCTGCGGACCGTCTCCGGCGAGAGCTCGAGCGTGTCGGCGATCTCCTCGACGCTCAGCTCTTCCACCGAGCGCAGCACGAACACGATGCGGAAGTCCTCCGGCAATTCGCTCACCTTTCGCTCGAGCACGCTGCGGATCTGTGAGCGGGCCGCCAGCCGATCCGGCTGGTCCCCCGAGTCCGGAACTGCCGCCAGGGCGTCCATCGCGTAGTTCGAGCCGACGATGGGAACGATGCTCGCGCGTCGGAGCGAGCGGCGGCGGCGCGCGCCGCAGGCGTTCAACACCAGCCGCGAGAGCCAGGTAGAGAGCGCCGCGTCGCCACGAAACTGCCCCAGCGAGCGATAGGCGCACAGATACGCATCCTGCAGCGCGTCCTGTGCCTCGGCGTCGTCGCCGAGCGATGCCCGTGCCAGGCGATACAGGCGGCGGTTGTAGCGCCGCATGAGCAGCTCGAAGGCCGACCGGTCTCCGGCCAGCACGCGCCGCGCGAGCCGCGCATCCTCGTCCGCCGCCCCGGGCCCCGCGGCGCGCTCACCAGTTGCGCCGCCGGACTGCACCGGCCGGTCGCCCGCCTCACTGCACATGGATCGTGCCCTTCATGGTCGGATGAAAGCGGCAGCCGTAAGCATACTCGCCGCGCTTCGCGGCGCGGAAAGTCCAGGATGCGCCGGCGGCGATGCTGCCGGAGTCAAACTGCCCGGCGGCGGCGGTGACCGTGTGGGGGAACGGATCCTTGTTCACCCACACGATCCGCTCGCCCCGGCGTACGGTCAGTTCCGGCGGACTGTATTGCACGCCATCGATCGTGACGGTGTGCTGGGGCTGCGCGGCGTTCCCGGCGGCGGGAATCAGTGCGCCGGATGTCAGCAAGGCCGCGCGCACCACCAGTGCGCAGCGCGCGGCCGCTCTCATCCGCTGCTCTTGCCGAGCTCCGCCTGCAGGCGCCTGGCGTGATCGAGGTGGGCGATGAACGCCGGGCGCACCTTGATCAGCAGCGCCTTCAGCTCCGAGTTGTGTGCGCTCGGAATCAATGTCTTATCCAGCGCCTGGATGACCGCTTCGTGATAGGCGACCTCGTGGTCGACATAGGCCTGATCGAACGCCTTGCCGGAGAGGCCCCGGAGCTTGGCGAGGTTCTCATCCCCACCCTTCTGCAGCTCTTCGCTCGTCGGGTTCGGTTCCGGCGTCACGTGAAGCTTGTGCACCAGCTCGGTGGCGCTCTTATTGACTCCCGTGTGATCGACGATCATCCGGGTGGCGAATTCCCGCACTGTCTTGGAATGCGTCCTGGACTTCGCGAGCTTGCCGGCGTCGATGTCGACCTGGTTCGCGGTGACTACGATCGCCGCGATCTGCGGGTCGGTCGGTCCGGAAGCCTGGGCCCAGGCGCCGCTCACGCTGACGCCGAGGAGGATCGCTGTACAGCTCGCAATGATCTTCATTTGTCCACTCTCCGTTAAACGGGTGCTCCCCGATTAGATGTCACGACCCCGCGCCCCGTTCCCGCGCTCCGCTTCCCGCGCCGGGCGGGCGGCGCCCGGCTAGGGTGCGCCGGTCCCGGCCGGCGGGAGCGGCCGGCAGTTGCGCCACCAGGGCAGCGCCTGCTCGACTGCCAGCAGATCCCCCGGCGCTTCGGGCGGCCGATAGCCGGGCAGGCTCGCCAGAATCTGCCGCCAGCCGGCGCCGGCGAGGCTCGCGCGCAGTCGCATCACCGCCGGCCGGACAGCATCCGCCTCGAAGCAGGCGAGAAAGTAATCCTCCTCGACCAGGGGAATGAAGTGCAGTCCGAGCTGCAGCGCGGCCGCTTCGACACCGATACCGGCATCCGCGACGCCGCCCGCCACGCACAGCGCCACCGCGGCGTGGGTGAGCTCGATGTGCTCGCAGTAGCCGGCGAGCGCCTCCGGTGCCACCGAATGCTCGTGCAGCAGATGGTCCACCAGCAGGCGTGTCCCCGAGCCGGGTTGGCGATTCACGAAACGCAGCCCCTGGCGCGCGAGATCCGGAAAGGTGCGCACCAGCGCTGCGTGCTCGCGCCGCACCATCAGTCCCTGCATGCGCCGCGAGCAGGCGATCAGGCGATGGAGCCGCGGCTTGAGCAGCGGCTTGAGCTCCCGCGCGAAACCCGGCGCCGCGCCCCGCAGTGCCGGGACGTGAAAACCCGCAACCTGGCAGTGCGCGGCGTTGAGCGACCTGAGGGCGTCGGCGCTGCCCTCGAAGCCGATATCCACGTGCAGGTCGACGGTTGCCGCGACATGGCGTTGCAGCACCGGCAGGGCGAGGTCGTGGCTGGCGCGCACGGTGAGCAGCTGATGGCGCTCGTCGCATGCGTCGGCGAGCACCCGCGCGAAATCGGCGTGCAGCTCCTCGATGTGCGGCTGCATGCGGTTGCGCGCCCGGCGCTCGGCCCACAGCAGGCGCTCGGCGAAGGGCGTCAGACGGGCGCGCTGACCCTGCGACCAGGCGATCAGCGGCTGACCGAGGAGCGCCTCCCACCGGCGCAGCGAGCCCCACACGTGTCGATAGGAGGCACCGAGCGAGCGCGCCGCCTGACGGATCGAGCCGCCCTGCGCCACGGCGGCCAGGAGCTCGAACGGAGAGTCGGCGAGCGCC
>DASSQU010000457.1:0-2587 GCA_035702325.1 Steroidobacteraceae bacterium | reverse complement strand
GCAGCGCCACGCGAGGCGGCGCAGCTCGGCATCGCCGGCGGCCGCCCCGCCCGGCGCTCCGGCCGCGCAGTCCGGTGCTCCAGCGGCGCAGTCCGGACCGCTCAGCTCTGGCGTGCGATGAGCAGTTTCTTGATCTCGGCGATCGCCTTGCCGGGATTGAGGTCCTTGGGGCATACGTCAGTGCAGTTCATGATCGTGTGGCAGCGATACAGGCGAAACGGATCCTCGAGCTCATCGAGCCGCTCGCCGGTGGCCTCGTCGCGGCTGTCGATGATCCAGCGGTAGGCGGCGAGCAGTGCCGCCGGACCGAGGTAGCGGTCGCTGTTCCACCAGTAGCTCGGGCAGCCGGTCGAGCAGCAGGCGCAGAGGATGCAGCCGGCGGGCCGCTCGATACGTTCCTGTTCCTCCTTGCTCTGCAGCCGCTCGCGATCCGGCGGCACCGGCGTGCGCGAGCGCAGCCAGGGCTTCACCGCGGCGTAGCCGGCGTAGAAGTGTGTCAGGTCGGCCACCAGGTCCTTCACCACCGGCAGGTGCGGCAGCGGATAGATGCGCACCTCGGCGGCGAGATCCTGCATCGAGGTGGTGCAGGCGAGACAGTTCACGCCGTTGATGTTCATGGCGCACGAGCCGCAGATGCCCTCGCGGCAGGAGCGGCGGAAGGTGAGCGAGGAATCGATCGCCGCCTTTATCTGGATGAGCGCATCGAGCACCATCGGGCCGCAGGCCTTCACCTCGAGCTCGAAGGTGTCGAGGCGCGGATTTGCGCCGCTATCGGGATCGAAGCGGTAGATGCGGAAGCGGCGCACCGCCCCCGCACCGCTGCGCGAGCGGTGGGTGACACCCGGCACGATGCGCGAGTTGGCGGGCAGGCGGAATTGGGCCATGGCGATCCTCAGTAGGTGCGCGGCCGGGGCGGGATCGATTCGACCTCCCCGGTGAGCGTGTGCAGATGCACCGGACGGTAGTCGAAGCGCGTACGCCGCGGGCCCTCGACCCACACCAGCGTGTGCTTGAGCCAGTTGCGGTCGTCGCGCTGCGGGAAGTCCTCGCGCGCGTGCGCGCCGCGGCTCTCGGTACGGTGCGCCGCCGAGTGGATCGTGGCGCTCGCCTGGAACAGCAGGTTCTCGAGCTCGAGCGTCTCGATGAGATCGGTGTTCCAGATGAGCGAGCGGTCCTGGATGCGCACGTCGGCGAAGGACTCGAAGGTCTGCGCGATGCGCTCGATACCCTGCGCGAGCGTCGCGCCGGTGCGGAATACCGCCGCATCGAGCTGCATGGTCTTCTGCATCTCCATGCGGATCGCGGCAGTGCCGCGCGCGCCGTTCGCGTTGCGCAGCCGGTCGAGCCGCGCCACGGCCTGCTCGCCGGCCCCGGCGGGCAGCGGCGCGTGCGGGCTCGCGGGCACGATGGTCGCGGCGCAGCGCCGGGCGGCGGCGCGCCCGAACACCACCAGGTCGAGCAGCGAGTTGCTCCCGAGACGGTTGGCGCCGTGCACCGACACGCAGGCGGCCTCCCCCACCGCCATCAGCCCCGGCACCACGCGGTCGGGATCGCCCTCCTTCGGGCACACGACCTCGCCGTGATGGTTGCAGGGGATACCGCCCATGTTGTAATGCACCGTGGGCTGCACCGGGATGGGCTCGCGCGTCACGTCGACGCCGGCGAAGATGCGCGCCGTCTCGGCGATGCCCGGCAGGCGCTCGTGGATGACCCCGGGCCCGAGGTGCTCGAGATGCAGCTCGAGGTGATCGTGCTCGACGCCGACGCCGCGGCCTTCGCGGATCTCCACCGTCATGGCGCGGCTCACCACGTCGCGCGAGGCGAGATCCTTGGCGTTGGGCGCATAGCGCTCCATGAAGCGCTCGCCGGCGGAGTTGGTGAGGTAGCCGCCCTCGCCGCGCGCACCTTCGGTGATCAGGCAGCCGGCGCCGTAGATGCCGGTGGGATGGAACTGCACGAACTCCATGTCCTGCAGCGGCAGCCCCGCGCGCAGCACCATCGCGTTGCCGTCCCCGGTGCAGGAGTGGGCCGAGGTGCATGAGAAGTAGGTTCGCCCGTAGCCGCCGGTCGCGAGGATGGTCACGTGCGCGCGGAAGCGATGCAGCGTACCGTCCGCCAGATCGAGCGCCACCACGCCGCGGCAGGCGCCGTCCTGCATGATGAGATCGATGGCGAAGTACTCGACGAAGAAAGTCGCGGCATGGCGGATCGACTGCTGGTAGAGGGTATGCAGCATCGCGTGCCCGGTGCGGTCGGCGGCGGCGCAGGTGCGCTGCGCTATCCCGGCGCCGAAGTGCGTGGTCATGCCGCCGAAGGGCCGCTGGTAGATGCGTCCGGTCTCGGTGCGCGAGAACGGCACGCCGTAGTGCTCGAGCTCGATCACCGCCGCCGGCGCCTCCTTGCACATCAGCTCGATCGCGTCCTGGTCGCCGAGCCAGTCGGAGCCCTTGACGGTGTCGTACATGTGCCAGCGCCAGTCGTCCTCACCCATGTTGCCGAGCGCGGCCGAGATGCCGCCCTGCGCGGCGACCGTGTGACTGCGGGTCGGAAACAGCTTGGTGATGCAGGCGGTCGACAGCCCGCTCTC
>DASSQU010000456.1:0-2728 GCA_035702325.1 Steroidobacteraceae bacterium | reverse complement strand
GGATAGCGAGCGCTGCTGCTGCGGCGCAAATTCCCGGCCGGGGGCCCGCCTCGGGCGAACTCCCTTTAGTTCGGCCCTCTACCGCAGTCGCGACCTGCTTGGCAAGCGGAGGCTTCCGCGCCTTTCCTGTGGTCTAATGATCATGTTTCCGGAGGTTTCGACGGCGGAATTTGTCTAGGATATTAGACAGCCGCCGGCAGCACGCCGCCATGGCATCCGCCCGCCCGCTCATCGGCATTCCCACCGACCGACGCATGGTCGGCGCCCACCCCTTCCACATGGTCGGGGAGAAATACGCCCGCGCCGTGATCGATGCCGCCGGCGCCGCGCCGCTGCTGATCCCCTCGCTCGCCGAGGAGCTGCGCTTCGAGGAGCTGCTCGAGCGGCTCGACGGCCTGCTGTTCACCGGCAGCCCGTCGAACGTCGAGCCGCACCACTACGACGGTCCGCCGAGCGCGCCGGGGACGCTGCACGACCCGGCCCGCGACGCCACCACGCTGCCGCTGATCCGCAAGGCGGTGAGCGCGGGGGTGCCGGTGTTCGGCATCTGCCGCGGCTTCCAGGAGATGAACGTCGCCTTCGGCGGCACCTTGCATCAGAAGCTGCACGAAGTGCCGGGATACCTCGATCACCGCGACGACGGCAGCCAGCCGCTCGAGGTCCAGTACGGACCGGCGCACGACGTGACGCTCGAGCCCGGCGGACTGCTGCGCTCGCTCGCGATGAGCGACCGGATCCGCGTGAATTCGCTCCACAGCCAGGGCATCGACCGGCTGGGCGGCGAGCTCGCGGTCGAGGCGCGTGCCCCGGACGGGGTCATCGAGGCATTCCGGGTGCGCGACGCCGGCAGCTTCGCGCTCGCGGTGCAGTGGCACCCCGAGTGGCGGGTGATGAGTAATCCGTTTTCGCGCGCGCTGTTCGCCGCCTTCGGGGACGCGAGCCGCGCGCGCGCGGAAGCTAAGTGAAAGGCGCGGCCATGGTGAGCGAGATCCGGCAATTCTTCCGCGACCACGGCATCTCCGAGGTCGAGGCGATCATTCCCGACATGGCCGGCATCGCCCGCGGCAAGATCATGCCGGCGGAGAAATTCGCCGAGGACGGCGGCATGCGCCTGCCGGAGAGCGTGTTCCTGCAGACCGTGACCGGCGACTACCCGCCCGAGACCGGGGACGCCATGAGCCCGGCGGAAATCGACATCATCCTCAAGGCGGATGCCAAGACGGTGCGGCGGGTACCGTGGGCGGCCGAGCCCACCGCCCAGGTGATCCACGACTGCTTCTACTCCGACGGCCGGCGCGTCTCGATGGCCCCGCGCCACGTGCTGCGCAACATCCTCGAGCTCTATGCGCAGCGCGGCTGGGAGCCGATCGTCGCCCCGGAGCTCGAGTTCTATCTGGTGGAGCAGAACAAGGATGCCGACTATCCGCTCAAGCCGCCGGTAGGCCGCTCCGGGCGCGCCGAGCCCGGCCGCCAGTCCTACAGCATCGCCGCGGTGAACGAGTTCGACCCGCTGTTCGACGACATCTACCAGTTCTGCGAGGACCAGGACATCGAGATCGACACCCTCATCCACGAGGACGGTCCGGCGCAGATGGAGATCAACCTGATCCACGGCCAGCCGCTCGATCTCGCCGACCAGGCCTTCCTCTTCAAGCGCACCGCGCGCGAGGCGGCGCTGCGCCACAAGATGTACGCCACCTTCATGGCGAAGCCCCACGCCAAGGAGCCCGGCAGCGCCATGCATATCCACCAGAGCGTGGTCGACGTGAAGACGCGCAAGAACATATTCAGCAACCCCGACGGCACTCCCTCGCAGCTGTTCTTCTCGCACATCGGCGGGCTGCAGAAGTACATGCCCGCCGCCATGGCGCTGTTCTGCGCCAACGTCAATTCCTACCGGCGCCTGACGCGCTACCTGTCGGCGCCCATCAACGTGCACTGGGGCTACGACAACCGCACCGCGGGGCTGCGCGTGCCCATGTCCGATGCCCAGGCGCGGCGGGTCGAGAACCGGGTAGGCGGCGCCGACGCCAACCCCTACATCGCGATCGCCGCCTCGCTCGCCTGCGGCTATTTGGGGATGATCGAGGGCGTACAGCCCTCCGATCCGATCGTCGGCAGCGCCCACGATCTGCCGTTCGGCCTGCCGCGCTCGCTCGACGAGGCGCTGCGCGAGCTGCGCGCCAGCGAGCCGCTGGTGAAGCTCCTCGGCGAGCCGTTCGTCGAGGCCTTCACCATCGTCAAGGAGGCCGAGTACGAAGTGTTCCTGCAGGTGATCAGCTCCTGGGAGCGTGAGCACCTGTTGTTGAACGTCTGATCGGCGCAGCTGCCGTGCCGTCCGGCGGGCAGGAGCCACGCCTCTGGCCCGCGGGTGCGGGCATCGCCGTGGCGCTGCTCGCCGCCGCCGCTGCGGGCTGCTCGGACCGCGCGCAGCAGCCGGGCGCCGCCGCCGCCGCCGAGAAGATCGTCAACGTCGACAACTGGTCCGATTACATCCAGCCTGCCGTGATCGCCGACTTCCAGAAGGAGTACGGCATCCACGTCAACTACGACGTGTTCGACTCGAACGAGATCCTCGAGACCCGGCTGCTCACCGGCCACACGAACTACGACGTAGTGGTACCCTCCGGCGCTTTCCTCGAGCGCCAGATCGAGGCCGGCGTCTACCGCAAGCTCGACAAGGCGCTGCTGCCGAACCTGAAGAACGTCGATCCGGAAGTGGCGCGCG
>DASSQU010000455.1:0-3175 GCA_035702325.1 Steroidobacteraceae bacterium | reverse complement strand
CATCTCCTTCGAGTCGCACTGCGAGCATCACATGGCACCCATCATCGGCCGTGTGCACATCGGCTACCTGCCGGCCGAGAAGGTCGTCGGCATCAGCAAGCTGGTGCGTGTGGTGGAGGGTTACGCCCGACGCTTTCAGGTGCAGGAGAACCTCACCGCGCAGATCGCCGACTGCATCACCCAGGTGCTGCGGCCGCGCGGTGTCGGGGTGGTCGTCGACGCCGTGCACGAGTGCATGACGACCCGCGGCGTGCACAAGCGCGGGGTGTCCATGGTCACCAGTCGCATGACCGGCACCTTCCGCAGCGATGCGCGTACCCGCACGGAGTTCCTGAGCTTCATCGGCATCTCGCGCACGCACGAGGTGTAGCGCGTCAACCCCAGCTGTTGGCGTTCTTCGGGAATCCCGGACGCTGCACGCGCACGACGCAGAAGCGCTGGCCGCTAGGCGCCTGCATGACGACCCACCGCGGTAGGCGCTCGGCCACTCTCGCGCCGAGCTTCTCCAGGCGCGCCACTTCGGCCGCGATGTCGTCGGTCTCGATGTCGAGGTGCACGCGACTTTCGTGCTCCACCCGCTGAATCTGCACGATAGGCTCATCGGGCGGAGTCTCGAGCATGCGGTAATTGCCGCGCGTCCCGGGGTGTTGCAAATCCACGGGCCGACCCAATGCTGCGGCCCAGAAACGAGCTGCCTCATCGATGTCCGCCGTCCTGCAGTCGATCAACAGAGCGCACAAGCGCGAACGGTGCATAGCTAGTCTCCCGTGTCAGACAGGCCTCTCGAGCGGCGTCCACCGCGTTGCGCGCCGTGCGATGCGCTCAGCCACGCTCTCTGCGCCGTAGTCGGCGCACGCTGGCGGCGGCAGCCCCGCCGGCTTCGGCGTGAGTGCCAGGGTGTTGATGATGCCGAAGGCCCCGTGTGCCGTGGCGATCTGCGCGCCGAGATAAACCCCGCACTCTCGGCATAACAGGAAATCCGCCGTGCGCAGTCCAAACCGATAGCGCTGCAGCGCGGCCGGCTGGTGGATCTCGAACCTGAGGCCGCCGGCGGGATCGGAGGTGGTGGCGGCGCCGTGCTTGCGGCAAAACCGGCAGCTGCAGGCGCGCAAGCCCCAGAGGGGCACCGGCAGCGCCGTTTGCAGGCGAAAGCTGAGCGCGCCGCAATGGCAGCTGCCCTCGAAGGTACGCAGCGGGAAAGTCATGACGCCGTCACCCGGCTGGCAGCATCGCCGTCGCCAGCCTAGGCAGTCGTGGTCGCGGCGGCTTCGCTGCGCGCCGCACGCTTGCGTTCCTGCTCCGTGAGGAAGCGCTTGCGGATGCGGATCGAGGCGGGCGTGACCTCGACCAGCTCGTCATCGGCGATGAACTCGACGGCGTACTCGAGGGTGAGCTGGATGGGTGGCGTGAGGAGGATCGCATCGTCCTTGCCGGCGGCGCGGATGTTGGTGAGCTTCTTGGTCCTGACGGGGTTCACCACCAGGTCGTTATCGCGGCTGTGAATGCCGATGACCATGCCCTCGTAGAGCCGCTCACCCGGAGCGACGAACAGACGGCCGCGCTCCTGCAGGTTGAAGAGCGCATAGGCGACCGCTTCGCCATGCTCGTTGCTCACCAGCACGCCGTTGCGCCGCTCGGGGATCGTGCCTGTCACCTTCGCGAAACCATCGAAGATATGGCTCATGAGCCCGGTGCCGCGGGTGAGCGTGAGAAACTCTCCCTGGAAGCCGATCAGGCCGCGCGCCGGCACGCGATACTCGAGGCGTACGCGCTGTTGGGTGTCATGGCTCATGTCGATGAGCTCGGCGCGGCGCTCGCCGAGGGCCGCCATGACCGCGCCCTGGTGAGCGTCCTCGACATCCACGGTCAGTGCCTCCCATGGCTCATGCACCTCGCCGTCCACGATGCGGGTAAGCACCTGCGGCCGCGCCACGGCGAGCTCGTAGCCCTCGCGGCGCAGGTTCTCGATGAGAATGGTGAGGTGCAGCTCGCCGCGGCCGGAGACGCGCAGCACATCGGTCTCATCGGTGTCCTCGACCCGCAACGCCACGTTGCTCTGCAGCTCGCGGTAGAGCCGCTCGCGTAGTTGCCGGCTGGTGACGAACCTGCCCTCGCGCCCCGCGAACGGCGAGGTGTTCACCTGGAAGTTCATGGCGAGCGTCGGCTCATCGACGCTGATGGGGGGCAGGCCCTCGGGATACTCGGCATCGCAAAGTGTCAGTCCGATGTTCACCTCCTCGATGCCGGTGACGGCGACGATGTCGCCCGCCGAGGCTTCTGCCACGGGCTGACGCTCGAGTCCATGGAAGGTGAGCACCTGCCCGATGCGTCCGGTGCCGCGCTCTTCATTGCCATAGCGCAGCGCCACGTTTTCACCGGGCCGCAGGCTGCCGCAGCGAATGCGGCCGATGCCGATACGGCCGACATAGGAGCTGTAGTCGAGCGTAGAGATCTGCAGCTGCAGCGGACGGTCCACGTGCGCGGCCGGCGGCGGCACGTGCGTGAGGATCGCCTCGAACAGCGCCGACATGTCGGGGCGCCGCTCGGTGTAATCGGTGCTCGCCCAGCCCTGCAGCGCCGAAGTGTAGATGACCGGAAAGTCGAGCTGCACATCGCTTGCGCCGAGCTTGTCGAACAGGTCGAAGGTCTGGTCGATCACCCAGGCGGGCCGGCTGCCGGGCCGGTCGATCTTGTTGACCACGACGATCGCCTTCAGGCCCTGTGCCAGCGCCTTGCGCGTGACGAAACGCGTCTGTGGCATGGGTCCCTCGACCGCGTCGACGAGCAGCAGCACGGCATCGACCATCGACAGCACGCGCTCCACTTCGCCGCCGAAATCGGCGTGGCCCGGTGTGTCGACGATGTTGATGCGGGTGCCGCCGTATTCGATGGCGCAGTTCTTGGCGAGGATGGTGATGCCGCGCTCACGCTCGATGTCGTTGGAATCCATGATGCGCTCGCCGGGGCGCTCGTGCGCGGCGAAAGTGCCCGACTGCTTGAGCAGGCAGTCGACCAGTGTCGTCTTGCCGTGGTCGACGTGCGCGATGATGGCGATGTTGCGGATCGGGCGATTCATGAGCGCGCTGACGACCCGGGGCGACGCTCACACGTGCAGGCGCGGGCGCAGGCGGGTTGGGCCGTGGCAAAAAGGGTGCGCAGGGTAGCAGATTTCGGC
>DASSQU010000454.1:0-2469 GCA_035702325.1 Steroidobacteraceae bacterium | reverse complement strand
GGGTTCGTGTTCGCGCTCAAGGGCGGACGCTACATTACACACATGCTCAAGCTGCGCGAGGTAGCGCAGCCGCTCGCGAACTTCTTCGCATCGGGCGTGCTCAATCTGCGCGAGAAGCTGGGGCCGATTCTGTGGCAGTTTCCAGCCGTAGTGCGCTTCGATCCCGAGCGCTTCGAGTCGTTCTTCGCGCTGCTGCCGACCGACACAGCAGCGGCGCTATCGCTCGCCCGGCGACGCAGCCGCTGGATGAAGGGCCGCACCCGTTTGGCGATCGACGCGCCGCGCCCGCTGCGCCATGCCATCGAGATCCGCCACGAGAGCTTCGTGACGGCCGCCTTCATGAAGCTGCTGCGCAAATACCGCCTGGCATTCACAGTGGCGGACACCGCTGGCCGCTGGCCGCTGATCGGCGACGTGACGGCAGACTTCCTTTATCTGCGTTTGCATGGCGACAAGCAGCTGTACACGACAGGCTACGGCGATCGGGCACTCGAGCGCTGGGCGCGACGTGTCCGGATCTGGGAGGCAGGCGGCACACCGGACGATATCCCCTGCGTCCTGCCGCGACCGCCCTCCTCCGGCACACGCCGTAACGTCTTTTGTTATTTGGACAACACCGACGGAAAGCTGCGAGCTCCGGTGGATGCAAAGACCCTGTTGCGCAAGCTCGGTCTCACCCCCGGGGTTCCCGCGCGCACCTTGCGCTCATCGCGTCGCTGGCTAGGCTCACCGCGAGTATCGTCTGCGGAACGGTGACATCTGGATTCCTCAGGGCGGGAGGCAACATGGAGTCTGCGAAGCAGCTCCGCGAGACAATCCGCCTGGGCGAAATTGCGCGCACGGTACGAATCTGGCAGCGTTGGCGCCGCATGCTCGACTACGGGGAAATAAATGAAAGAACCTGCAGCTCTCGATCGTCGTGAATTCGTCCAAGGCACCCTCTCGGCAACCCTGGTAGCCGCCACGCCGATGACTGTGTTGGCTGCCGCGGACAATCCTGACAAGGCGGCGGTGCTGGCACAGGTGCCCAAGCTCCACGAGGAGAATCTCAGACGGCTGCAGCAGTGGATTGCCTTGCCCTCCATCGCTGCGGAGGACCGCAACTACCCGGAGGGACCCGAATTGATGGCGCGCCTCGCGCGCGAGGCCGGATTCACAGGCGTCAACCTCATTCCCACCTCGGGCAAGCCGGGCGTGTTCGGTCTGCTCGACTCCGGGGCGCGCACCACGCTCGCCGTGTACTTCATGTATGACGTCAAGCAGTTCGTTCCCGCGGAATGGAGCTCGCCGCCGCTCGAGGGCCGCCTGGTGACCAAGGAGGGTCTCGGCAGGGTTTGCATGGGTCGCGGGGCGGTGAACCAGAAGGGTCCGCAGAACTCCTTTCTGGGTGCGCTCGCGGCCTTCAAGGCCGCCGGTAAGAAGCTCCCCGTGAACCTGGTACTGGTGAGCGAGGGTGAGGAAGAGATCGGCTCGCCGCACTTCGGGGAAGTCACCACCAATGCGGAGGTGTTCGCACAGCTCAAGAAGTGCGTGGCAGTCATGCTGCCGGAGGCCGGCCAGGAAAAGGACGGCAGCATCGAGGTGGACCTGGGCGCCAAGGGCGTGATCGAGGTCGAACTGGTCAGCAGCGGTGAGAAGTGGGGCCGCGGCCCGCGCAAAGACATCCACTCGAGCCTGGAAGCGCAGGTCGACTCACCCGCGTGGCACCTGGTGCAGGCACTCAACACGCTGGTGGAAAAGGACGGTCATACGCCGGCGGTCGAGGGGCTGTTCGAGCACGCCAAGCCGCTGTCCACTGCGCAGAAGCGGATGATCGTCGAGTACTCGCAGACTGTCCCCGAGCAGCTCCTCAAGAGCGAGCTCGGTGTCGAGCGCTGGGTGCACGACCTGGGCTGGCAGGATTCGTTGCTACGCCTCTACTCGCAGCCGACGATCAACATCGAGGGGCTGGTCGGCGGTTACACCGGTCCCGGCGGCAAGACCGTGCTGCCGCACCGCGCGGTCGCGAAACTCGACCTGCGCCTGGTACCCGACATGACCGCGGCGGACACGCTGGCGAAACTCAAGGCCCACCTCGCCAAGTACGGCTTCGGCGACATCGAGGTCAACATGACAGGCGGCTACGATCCGACGCAGACCGATCCGAACAGCAGCCTGGTCAAGGCGGTTCTGGCGACCTACCGACGGCTCGGGTACTCCCCGCAGGTGTTGCCCCGCAGCCCCGGCTCCTGGCCGGGCTACCGCTTCACGAGCGCCCCGCTGTCGCTGCCGGCGCTCGGGTTCGGACTCGGGCACGGTACCGGAGCGCATGCCCCGGATGAGTATTACCTGATCGAGTCGACCAACGAGAAAGTGAAGGGCCTCGATGGTGCGGTGGCTTCCTTCGTCGAGTGTCTGTACTCGCTCGCCTGAGTGCGCGGAAAACCAACTCGCGCCCTATTTGGAGAAGACGATCCCGTGGACCGAAAA
>DASSQU010000453.1:0-5530 GCA_035702325.1 Steroidobacteraceae bacterium | reverse complement strand
GACCGGGGGTGCGAGACCCGTGCGCTCGAGAAGCTGGTGACCTACTACCCGAAGCCCGACTACTGGTACCAGCTGCTCTACGGACTCACCAAGGAGACGGCCAACAGCGACGCCAACACGCTGCAGACCTACCGCCTCATGTCGGAGGTCGACGTGCTGAAGAACCCGGAGGATTACACCGAGATGGCGCAACTCGCCCTCGAGGCGGGTTCGCCCGGGGAGGCCCAGGCGATCCTCGAGAAGGGCTTCCAGAAGAACGTGTTCAGCGACCAGCGCAGCAAGGACAAGAATCAGCGCCTGCTCGCCAAGGCCAAGCAGCTCGCGGCCACCGATCAGGCCACCCTCGCCAGGAACGCCAAGGAAGCCGACGCCTCGCCGACCGGTGGAAAGAACGTCGGCATGGGCATCGCCTACCTCGGCTACCAGCAGTACCAGAAGGCCGCCGACGAGCTCACCAAGGGCATCTCCAAGGGCGGACTGCGCAATCCGCCGGAAGCGGAGCTGCTGCTCGGCATTGCGCAGCTCAAAGCCGGCCACAAGGACGATGCGGTGAAGGCCTTCCACGCGGTCAAGGGCGACCCGGTGCTCGAGAAGATCGCGAGCCTGTGGGCGCTTCACGCGCGGCAGGCCTGATAAGGGCGGCGGTGATCTAAGGAGGACGGCGATGGCGATCAAGGCAGGCGAGCGCATGCCCGCGGGCACGTTCAAGCGCATGACCAAGGAGGGCCCCAGGGACCTCTCGACCGCCGAGCTCTTCAAGGGCAAGCGGGTGGTGCTGTTCTCGGTGCCCGGCGCGTTCACGCCGACCTGCGACGCCAAGCACCTGCCGGGCTTCGTGCAGCTCGCCGATCAGCTGCTCGCCAAGGGAGTCGACACCATCGCCTGCATGGCGGTGAACGATGTGTTCGTGATGAACGCCTGGGGCAAGGCCTCCGGCGTCGGCGACAAGATTCTCATGCTCGCCGACGGCAACGGCGACTACGCGCGTGCGCTCGGGCTCGAGCTGGACGCGACCAAGTTCGGCATGGGTCGCCGCGGGCAGCGATTTGCCATCGTCGTGCGCGACGGGGTCGCGACCCACGTCAACGTCGAGGAGCCCGGCGCCTTCAAGGTCTCGGCGGCCGAGCACATCCTCGGGCAACTCTGATTTGCCGAAATTATTGGCGGAAATTGCGTGGGCCGTGATTTCCGCACCGCGCCGGCCGGTGGATGGCGTGATGGCGCGATCAATAAATAGGGTAATAATCGCGTAGTTACCCCATTTCTGCTCGCCCGACACTCATCGCCCTCGCGGGCAGCGCCGCCCCGTGCACCGGGCTACTGCCGCAGGCTAACCGACCAGTTTCTCGATCTGCGGGATGATCTCGAACAGGTCGCCGACCAGCCCGAAGTCGGCGACTTCGAAGATCGGCGCCTCGCCGTCCTTGTTGATCGCGACGATGGTGCGCGCGTCCTTGATGCCGGTGAGGTGCTGGATCGCCCCCGAGATGCCGACCGCCACGTAGAGCTCCGGCGCGATGATCTTGCCGGTCTGTCCGACCTGCATCTCGTTAGGCGCATAGCCGGCATCGACCGCGGCGCGCGAGGCGCCGACCGCCGCGCCGAGCTTGTCGGCGAGGCTGTAGAGAATCTTGAAGCCCTCGGCGCTCCCCAGGGCGCGGCCCCCGGATATCACCCGCGAGGCGGTCTGCAGGTCCGGCCGGTCGCTGCCGGCGGCCGACACCGACACGAACCGGGTGTGGGTCGGCGGCGGGGCGCTCACGGCAACACTCTCGATCGGGGCGGCATCGCCGCGGCTCGCGGCCGCCTCGAACGAGGCCATGCGCACCGTGCCCACCACCTTCACCCCCTCCGCCGCCTCCACGGTCAGGATGGCGTTGCCCGCGTAGATCGGCCGCCGGAAGCGCGTGGCGCTCTCGACTCCCATGATGTCGCTCACCTGCGGGGCGCCGAGCAGCCCGGCGATGCGCGCCATCAGGTCCTTGCCGTAAGTGGTCGAGGGCCCGAGCAGGTGGGTGAAGGGGCCCGCCAGCGCCACGATCTGCGGCGCCAGCACCGCCGCGAGCGCGTGCGCGTTGGCCGGGTGCTCGAGCGCGAGCACCCGTTGCACGCCCTCGAGCCGGGCCGCCTGCGCCGCGACGGCGCCCGGGCTCGCCGCGCACACCGCCACGGCGATCTCCGCGCCGCTCAGCGTGCGCGCGCAGCTCACGCACCTGGCCGTGCTCGGGTTGAGGCGGGCGCCGTCGTGCTCGGCGACCACCAGGACGCGTGCGCTCACAGCAGGCCCTTCTGCTTCAGGGCAGCGACCAGCTCGGCGGCATCCTTGACGCGGATGCCTTTCTGGCGCTGCGGCGGGGGCTCGAAGCGCACCAGCTTCAGCTGCTGGCGCACCTCGACACCGAGGGCGGCGAGCGTGAGGGTCTCGAGCGGCTTCTTCTTCGCCTTCATGATGTCCGGCAGCTTCACGTAGCGCGGCTCGTTGAGGCGTAGGTCGGTGGTGATCACCGCGGGCAGATCCACCTCGAGCGTCTCGAGCCCCGCATCGACCTCGCGGGTGACGCGGGCGCTGTCCCCGGTGAGCTCGAGCTTCGAGGCGTAGGTCGCCTGCGGCCGGTTCCACAGCGCCGCCAGCACCTGGCCGGTCTGCCCGTTGTCGTCGTCGATCGCCTGCTTGCCGAGAATCACCAGCAGCGGCTGCTCGCGCTCGACGAGCTTCAGCAGCGCACGCGCCGCCGTGAGCGGCTCGATGACGCCGCCCGCCTCGACGTGCAGGGCACGGTCCGCGCCCATCGCGAGCGCGCTGCGCAGCTGCTGCTGACAGTCGGCCGGCCCGACGGTCGCGACCACGACTTCCCCGGCGGCGCCGCGCTCCCTGATGCGCAGCGCCTCCTCGAGCGCGATCTCGTCGAAGGGGTTGATGCTCATCTTCACGCCGTCGGTGACCACGCCGCTGCCGTCGGGCTTCACCCGGATGCGCACGTTGTAGTCCACGACGCGCTTGATGCCGACCAGGATGCGTTTCATGAGCGGGGAGTATAGCGGATGCCTCCGCCGGTGTTGCCGGCCTGCCGGCGCGCCGTTGACGGATTGCGCGCCCGCTCCCTAAAGTCGGCGGCCATGCTGAGCTACGCGCTGCGTCGTATCGCCGGAACCCTGCCCACCCTGTTGGTCATCATCACCGTCTCGTTCGCCATCGTGCGCCTCGCGCCCGGCGGACCCTTCGACCAGGAGCAGACGCTCGCGCCCGCGGTGCGCGCCAATCTCGACCGCCTCTACGGGCTCGACCAGCCACTCGCGGTGCAGTACCTGAACTACCTGCGCGGCCTGGCCCACGGCGACTTCGGTCCCTCCCTCAGCGAGCGCGACTTCACCGTGGCCGAGCTCATCGGGCAGGGGCTGCCGCTCAGCGTGACGCTGGGACTCGCGGCGGTGGCGCTCGCGATCCTCGGCGGCATCCCGGCGGGAATCCTCGCCGCGCTGTCGCGCAACCGCAGCGCCGACTACTGCGTGAGCGCGCTCGCCGCGCTCGGCGTGGCGCTGCCGACCTTCGTGACCGGTCCGCTGTTCGCGCTGCTGTTCGGCCTGCAGCTGCGCTGGCTGCCGGTCGCGGGCTTCGAGCGCGGCGCGCCGCGCTACCTGGTGTTGCCGGTGGTGACGCTGGCGCTGCCGGTCGCGGCCTACCTGGCGCGCCTGACGCGCGCCAGTCTGCTCGAGGTGCTGCGCGCCAACTACGTGCGCAGCGCGCGTGCCCGCGGGCTCGGCGCGGCGCGGGTCCTGCTGCATCACGCGCTGCGCCCGGCGCTGCTGCCGGTGGTGAGTTACCTCGGCCCCGCGGTTGCCTTCGTGGTCACCGGGTCGCTGGTGATCGAGACGGTGTTCGGCCTGCCGGGCACCGGCCGCTACCTGGTGCAGGGGGCGATCGACCGTGACTATCCGCTCGTCATGGGCATGATCATCGTCTACGCGGCCTTTACCCTGGCGCTCAACCTGGCTGCCGACCTCGTGTACGGCTGGCTCGATCCGGGCGTGCGTCATGCCTGAGTCGCGGGCTGCGGAGGCGTCCGGGCTGTGGAGCGAGGCCGCGCGGCGGCTGCGCGCGGACCGCGCCGCCTGCGGGTCGCTCGCCGTGATCGGGCTGCTGGTGGTGCTGGCGCTGGTCGCGCCCCTGGTGAGTCCGTGGAATTACGACAGTCTCGACTGGCGGCATCTCGCCGCGCCACCCGGGCTCGCCGCGCAGCACTGGTTCGGCACCGACCGCCTGGGCCGCGATCTGTTCGTGCGCACCTGCTACGGCGTGCGGCTGTCGCTGCTGATCAGCGTGCTCGCGAGCGCGGTGAGTCTGGTTATAGGTGTCGGCTGGGGCGCGGTGGCGGGCTTTGCCGGCGGCCGCACCGACGGCTGGATGATGCGCTTCGTCGACGTGCTGTACTCGCTGCCGTATCTGTTCATCGTGATCATCCTGAGCGCGCTGTTCGCCCGCGGCAGCATCGCCGCGCTGCTGATCGCGATCGGGGCGGTCGGCTGGCTCACGACCGCGCGCATCGTGCGCGGCCAGACGCTCAGCCTCAAGCGCCGCGAGTTCGTCGTGGCGGCGCGCGCCATCGGGCTCGGTACCCCGGCGATCCTGCTGCGGCACATCGTGCCGAACCTCGCCGGGCCGGTGGTGGTGTACGCCGCTCTGACCGTGCCGCAGATGATCATGTTCGAGAGCTTTCTCAGCTTTCTCGGCCTCGGCGTGCAGGAGCCGCACGCGAGTCTCGGCAACCTGATCAGCGCCGGCGCGCAGGAGATGGAATCGGCGCCGTGGATGCTGCTGCTGCCGGCGGCCTTCCTGGTGCTGCTGCTCGTGTGCCTCAACCTGCTCGGCGACGGACTGCGCGATGCGCTCGACCCGCGCGAGCGCTGAAGTCTCGCGCCCGGCGGCGGCGGTCCTGGACCTCGAGGCCGTCAGCGTCGCGTTCACCACGCCCCGGGGTGTGGTCGCCGCGGTGCAGGCGGTGAGCCTCGCCGTCGCGCGCGGCGAGTGTCTCGGGGTGGTCGGCGAATCGGGCGCCGGCAAGAGCCAGCTGTTTCTCGCCGTGATGGGACTGCTCGCAGCCAGCGGCCGCGCCGCGGGGAGCGCGCGCTTTCTCGGCCGTGAGCTCTTCGGACTCCCGGCGCGCGCACTCGATCGGGTGCGCGGCGCCGGCATCGGCATGGTGTTCCAGGACCCGATGACCGCGCTCACCCCGCACCTCACGGTGGGCGAGCAGATCACCGAGGTACTCAGGCGCCACCGCGGGCTCGGGCGCGCCGCGGCGCGCGCGCGCGCGCGGGCGGCGCCCTCCTCGCGGCCCTCCTCGCGATCAGCGCGGGTATTCGCCCCCTCCACGCCGGCACCGAGGAGTGGTCCACCTTCGACGTCTTCGTGCAGGAGGAAGACGACGAGACGGTGATCGACCACCTCCTCGCCCGCCCGCCGGAGGCCTGGCGCGACGACTGGGACCGGAGCACCCGCGCCTTCCGCACCTCGCAGGGGTGCCTCACCTCG
>DASSQU010000452.1:0-10266 GCA_035702325.1 Steroidobacteraceae bacterium | reverse complement strand
GGGCGCTTCCGCGTCAACGTTTTCATGCAGCGCGGCTACCCGGCGATGGTGATGCGCTACATCAGCGCCGACATGCCGCGGCTCGACACGCTGGGACTGCCGCCCACGGTGGGCGAGCTGACGCTGCTCAAGCGCGGCCTGATCCTCATGGTGGGCGCCACCGGCTCGGGCAAGTCGACCACGCTCGCCGCGATGATCAATCACCGCAACGAGAGCTCCTCGGACCACATCATCACCATCGAGGACCCGATCGAGTACCTGCACACCAACAAGCGCTCGATCGTCAACCAGCGCGAGGTGGGCCTGGACACCAGGTCCTACACCGCCGCCCTGCGCAGCGTGGTGCGCGCCGCGCCCGACGTGATCCTGATCGGCGAGATCCGCGACCGCGAGAGCATGGAGGCGGCCGTCAACCTCGCCGGAACCGGCCACCTGGTGCTGGCTACCCTGCACGCCAACAACTGCGCCGAGTCGCTCGACCGTATCATCAACATGTTTCCGCGCGAGCAGCACAACCAGATCTTCCTCGACCTGTCGCAGTACCTGCGCGCCGTCATGGCGCAGCGCCTGGTGATGGGCAAGGACACCCGCCGCCTCGCCGCCATGGAGATCATGATCAACACCCCGCACATCTCGACGCTCGTCAAGAAGGGCGACGTGGTGTCGATCAAGGAAGCGATCTCCGCGAGCAGCGAGCGCGGGGTGCAGAGCTTCGACGTCGCCCTCTACACCCTGTACAAATCGGGCAAGATCCCGCTCGAGGAGGCGCTGACGAACGCCGACTCGCGCGCCAATCTCGAGGCCAAGATCAACTTCGGCTGAGAGACCCCCGCCGCACCGCAACCGCAGCCGCCGGCGGGCGGCATCGTGGGACTCGACGACTGAGCGGCTGCGCGTGGAGTAACGGTCCCGTCCGCGATAGTTAAGTGGTTGCTTAACTATCGCGAAGGGACACTATCCAGTCCCCGGGTCCGCGAACACCGTATAGGCGTCGAACACCGGGCCGTCGACGCACACCCGCCTCATCGCCTCGCCCTCGCTCGTGCGCACCCGCACCGTGCAGCCGGCGCAGCCGCCCACCGCGCAGGCCATGAATTCCTCGAGCGATACCTGGCAGGGCACGCCGTAGCGCCGCGCGAGGCGCGCAGTCGCCGCCAGCATCGGCGCCGGCCCGCAGGCGAAGATCTCGACCTCCCCGAGCTCGCCCGGCCCGAGCGACTCGAGCCACGCCGCGGCGAGCTCGGTGACGAAGCCCGCAAAGCACCCCGGGAAGTCCGCGCCGCTCGCGAGCCGGCTCGGCACGCCCCACTCCTCGAGCAGCGGCATGCAGGCGGTGGCGCGTGCCGGGATTCCCGGGACGAGGAGCGTCGAGGGCCGCGCGCGGAAGGGAAACGGAACCTCCGAGCCCATGAGCACCAGCGGTTTCCAGGCGCCGCCCGCGGCCTTCGCGCCGGCGCCGCCGGCGCGGAGCCGCTCGGCGAGGAACACCATCGGCGGGATGCCGACGCCGCCGCCGATGAGGAGCGCGCGCGGCCGCTCGGGGTGGGCGGCGAACGGGCGGCCGATCGGCCCGAGGAGCGAGAGCTCCTCGCCCGCCTTGCGGGCGGCGAGCGCGTGCAGTCCCGGGCCCACCACCTGGTAGAGGATCTCGATCCAGCCGGCCCCGGCGTCGGCGCGCATGATCGAGAGCGGCCGGCGCATGGGGATCGAGGGGTCGCAGGTGAGGTGCGCGAAGCTGCCGGGCTCGGCGTGCGCGGCGCACTTGGGCGCGGCGAGACGCAGCACGAACTGCTCGGCGTCGTAGGCCAGCTGGGAGATGACGCGCGCCTGTTCGAGGAAGATGGTGCCGCGGGTCGTGGCTCGCGGCCCCGTCATGTCTCGCCCCCGAGCCAGGAGCCGGGGCGGGTGGTGAGCGTCTCGGCGAGCACCGCCATGCGCACCGCCACCCCGTTGCGCACCTGGTCGCGAATGACCGACTGCGGACCGTCGGCCACCCCGGAGGCGATCTCGATGCCGCGGTTCATGGGCTGCGGGTGCATCACGATCGCATCGGGGCGGGCGAGTGCCAGGCGCTCGGGCGTCAGGCCCCAGGCGGCGAAGTAACGCTCCCCGTCGGGCAGGTCCGCGTCGCTCATGCGCTCCTTCTGGATGCGCAGCATCATGACGACGTCCGCGCCCTTGAGGCCCGGAGCGAAGCGCGTGTGGCGCGTGCAGCCCGCGAACTCGTCCGCCTCGGGCAGCAGCGCCGCCGGACCCACGATGCGCAGATCCGTGACGCCGAGCGCGCGCAGCGCGTGCCAGGCCGAGCGCGCGACGCGCGAGTGGCGGACGTCGCCCACGATCGCGACCGCGAGTCCGGCGAAGCGCTGCTTGCGCTGGTAGATGGTGAGCGCATCGAGCAGCCCCTGCGTCGGGTGCGAGACGTGCGCTTCGCCCGCCGACAGCACGCTCACGTGCGGCGCGGCGTGCTCGGCGACGACTGCCGGGACTCCCGCCTCGGCGTCGCGGATTACGAACGCATCGACGTGCAGCGACTCGAGCGTGTAGATGGTGTCGAGCATGCTCTCGCCCTTCACGCGCGAGGAGAGCTGCACTTCGAGGTTGACCACCTGCGCTCCCAGGCGCTTGGCGGCGAGCTCGAAGCTGACACGCGTGCGGGTGGAGGGCTCGGTGAAGAGATTAGCGACCGTCGCCCCGGCGAGCGCGCGGCTCGCAGCGGGCTTCGCGCCGAGCGGGCGCACGAAGCTCTGCGCGCGGTCGAGCAAGCGCTCGATGAGCGGGCGGGGCAGCGTCTCGAGCGTCAGCAGATGGCGCAGCGTTCCATCGGGCCGCAGCTGCTCGGTCATCGCTCGAGCCCCTCGCCGGCAAAGTAGCGGGCGAGAATCACCGCGGCGGCGGCGCTGTCGAGGTCGGCGCGCCGCACGCGCCGGCGCCGCTCGCCGCTCGCGCGCCGCGCCCTGAGCGCCGCGCCCGCCTCGAGGGAGGAAAAGCGCTCATCGACCAGGTGAACGGGCAGCGCAAAGCGCTCCCCGAGCTCGGCGGCGAAGCGCCGTGCCGCCCGGGTGAGCGCCCCGTCGCTGCCGTCGGTGTTGCAGGGAGCGCCGACCACCAGCCGTCCGGGCCTGAGCGAGCGTACGGTGCGCGTGATCGTCTCCCAGTCGGGCCCGGCGCGGCCGGCGGTCGCGGCCGGCCGCGGCGCGGCGGTGCGCGTCACGGTATCGCCGCAGGCGACGCCGATACGTTTGAATCCGAAGTCGAAGGCGAGGACGGTCTCGGGGCGGCTCATGCCCGCTCAGGCATGGCCCGCCTCGGGGCTCAGGCGATCGACGTCCACGCCCATCAGCCGCCACGCGCCCGCCCAGCGGTCCTCGAAGGGCATCTCGAACACGACGCGCGCGTCGACCGGCATCGAGGCCCAGGCGTTCTCCTTCAGCTCGCGCTCGAGCTGACCGGAATCCCAGCCCGCGTAGCCGAGGGCGATGAAGGCGTCCGACGGGCCCTCGCCGCGGGCCATCGCCGCGAGCACGTCGCGTGAGGTCGTCACCTGGATGGTGTCGGAAACCTTGTGCGTGTGATCCCACTGCCCGCCGGGGCGGTGCAGCACGAAGCCGCGGTCGGTGTGCACCGGGCCGCCCCGCAGCACGGGCTGCGCCGCGATGTGGTCGCTCGAGGGCTCGAGCTTCATCTGCGACAGAACGTCCGAGAGCTTCATCGGCAGCGGCTTGTTGAGCACGATGCCGAGCGCCCCCTTGTCGGTGTGCTCGCAGATGAGCGCCACGGTCTGGGCGAAGTTCGGGTCGGCCAGCTGCGGCATGGCGATCAGCAGGTGGTTGGTGAGGCTCCCGGTCGCACCGTCGGCAAAGAGCGGCGTGCCGGCGGGCTCAGCCACCGGGCCGCCTTCCCGCGGAGGCTCGCCAGCCCCCGCCGCCGTGTACCTGCGGGCCATGCGCCAAGTATGGGCACGCCGGGCGGGAGTCTCAAGGAAGGCTGCGCACCGAGCCGCGCCCGACCCGGCCGCCGACGAACTGCCACTCGTAGGCGAATCGCAACACCCGGTACTGCGAGGCGAGCTCGGGGGGGAAGGGGTCGAAGGGGCTGGCGAGCTTGAGGATCGCCAGTGCCGCCTGGTCGAGCCCGGGGTCCCCGCTCGAGCGGCGGATGAGGGCCCGCTCGAGCTTGCCGTCGGAGCCGATGCCGACCTCGATGACCGGGCTCGCGCCGGCGCCGGCGGTGCGCGCCGCGGTCGGGTAATTCAGGGTACCGACGCGCTCGACCTTGCGCCGCCACGCATCGAGATACGGTGCCAGCGTGGCCGCCTGGGTATCCGGCGTGATCCACAGCTCGTCGCGCTTCGGGCCCCGCAGCGTCGTCGGGCCGGGCTCGTCCGCGGGCCCGGGGTCGGCGACCGGCGGCTCATCCAGGAGCAGCGGGCGGTTACGCGCGGTTCCGCTGCTGCCCTGCTCGCCGAGGTAGCGCACCTGCGTGTTCCAGGCGGTGGTGGTGAGCAGCTGTTCGGCCCTGGCACCGGTGGTGGCGCCGCTATCGGCGAGCGAGTCGCCCTCGGGCGTGCCCGCGTGCTGCAGCCGCAGCAGCGCCGCAGGGTTGTGCGGCGCGACCGGCTCGCGCGTGTTGCCGGAGCCGAGCTGGGTGCGCTGGGCGAGGTAGGTTGCGGTGGGATTCTTGTCGGCCGTGGGGAGTTCCTCCGAGGTGAGCAGCACCTCGAGCCCCGGAGCGGCGCCCTTCGCGCCCGCCGAGGTGTTGAAGGTGATGCCGAGAATCACCAGCCCGTGCAGCAGCGCGGCGAGGAACCCCATGGCGAGCAGTCGGTCCCAGACCGGGGCGATGCCTTCGCGCAGTTTCAGTGCCCGGCGCGCCATGCACAGCCGCCCGTCAGTGTCCGGCGCCCGCCGCGCCCGCCATCGCACCCGCGCGGCGCCGCTCGAGCAGCCGCCGCTCGATGGCCGTGATCAGCTGGTCGCCGATGTCGATGCCGAACTGCTTGTCGAGCTCGCGGATCCCGGTGGGGCTCGTCACGTTGATCTCGGTGACGAAACCCCCGATCACGTCGAGGCCGACGAACATCATCCCCTTGGCCGCGAGCGCCGGTCCGATCTCGCGCGCGAGCCAGCGGTCGCGCTCCTCAAGCGGCCGGCCGACGCCACGGGCGCCGGCGGCGAGATTGCCGCGGTGATCGGTCCCGGTGGGCATGCGGGCGAGCGCATAGGGCACCGGCTCGCCGTCGATGAGCAGCACCCGCGAGTCGCCCGAGGTGGCGATCTCGGGCAGGTAGCGCTGCGCGATCGCAAAGCGCTGGCCGTAGTCGGTCAGCGTCTCGAACACGACGCGCGCGTTGGGGTCGCCGTCGGCGAGCACGAAGATCGAGCGCCCGCCCATGCCGTGCAGCGGCTTGACGACGATCTTGCGGTGCTCGCGCAGGAAGGCGCCCATGTCGGCCATGTCGCGCGTGATCAGCGTCGCAGTGCAGCACTGCGGGAACCAGGCGGTGTAGACCTTCTCGTTGATGTCGCGCAGTCCCTGGGGACGGTTGACCACCAGCACCCCCGCACTCTCGGCCCGCTCGAGGATGTAGCTGCTGTAGATGTACTCGGTATCGAACGGCGGATCCTTGCGCATCAGCAGACAGTCGAGCGCGCCGAGGGGTTCGATCGCCGGCTCCCCGAGCGTGAACCAGCCCTTCGGGTCGGCCCGCACGCTCAGGGGTCGGATGCGCCCGAAGGCGGTGCCGTCGCGCAGCATCAGATCGCGCTGCTCGAGGTAAGCGAGGCTGAAGCCGCGACGCTGCGCGGCGAGCAGTATCGCGAGTGTCGAGTCCTTCGCATAGGCGATGGCGCCGATCGGGTCCATCACCACGCCGAGTCGTCTGGCCGTGCTCATCGGCTCCCGCCGCAAGTGCCGGAAGGGCGGATTATGCTCAGGCCCGCGCGAATATGTCTGCCCCGCGCACAGTACCGGCGGAAAGGGCTCGGAAGTACCCCGCCGGCTTCAAAAAACGTGACGTGCATGGCATAGCAGGGGGTGTACCGATATGTTAAAACCCGCCTGCGCTTGCCCTCTCGCATGGGGGGCCCGTGAGACTGCGGCGCCGGGTGGACGGCGCGCGCTGCGCCCGTGTGTTCAGGGGCCCTCACGGCGATTCCCGAACGCGCGCTGCGCCTGCAAAGAGCGCGGTCTGTAACGGAAGGAGTTGCCTGGCCGTGAGCGGCAACAACGCGAAACTCCAGGGTCTCAAGGTGCTGGTCATCGACGACAGCAAGACCATTCGGCGCACCGCCGAGACGCTGCTCGCCAAGGAGGGCTGCGAGGTCTACACCGCCATCGATGGTTTCGATGCGCTCGCCAAGATCGCCGACCATCAGCCCGACATCGTATTTGTCGACATCATGATGCCGCGCCTCGACGGCTATCAGACCTGCTCCCTGATCAAGCACAACAAGGTATTCCGCTCCATTCCGGTGATCATGCTGTCTTCCAAGGACGGCCTGTTCGATCGCGCCCGCGGCCGCATCGTCGGCTCCGAGCACTACCTCACCAAGCCCTTCACCAAGGACGAGCTGCTGTCCGCGATCGAGACGCATATCGGGAGATGACGGCGATGCCCCTGATCCTGATCGTTGACGATTCACCGACCGAAGTGCACGTCATGCAGAAGGCGCTCGAGACGCACGGCTCCCGTACGGCCGCGGCTGCCGACGGCGCCGAGGGCGTGCGTCTCGCGCGCGAGATGACCCCGGACCTCATCTTCATGGACATCGTCATGCCGGGCATGAACGGCTACCAGGCGACGCGCGCGCTGGCGAACGATCCGCGCACCCGCGCCATTCCCATCATCATGGTCACCTCCAAGGGACAGGAGACCGACCGCATCTGGGGCCTGCGCCAGGGCGCGGTGGACTACATGGTGAAGCCGGTGTCGCCCGAGCAGCTGGTCGCCAAGGCGCAGGCGACGCTCGCCCCCTGAGAAGCCCGTGAGCGAGCCGACCCCCACCCCCGAGATCGAGCTGAAGAGCCTGCGGGACCGGCCGTTCGAGCTGCTCGCCGAGCTCGAGCGGCGCGGCCGTGCGCTCACCGCGCACCTCACCGACCAGAGCACCGCCGGGCGCGAGTGGGTCGGGGTGGCGCTGCGCATGGCGGGAGACCTGTACCTGGTGGCGCGCGAGGAGACCCGCGAGGTGCTCGGCGTGCCGGCCGGCACGACGCGCGTGCCGGGAGCGAAGTCCTGGATCAAGGGTCTCGCCAACGTGCGCGGCCAGCTGCTCCCCATAGTCGACCTGCGGCACTTTCTCGGCAGCGGCGTGACGCCGGTGACGCGCAACACCCGCGTGCTGGTGGTGAACCACCGCGAGATTCCCGCCGGACTCCTGGTCGACGAGGTGCTCGGTTTCCGGCGCTTTGCCGAGAACGAATTCACGGGCGATGCGCCGCCGACGGTGGCGCGCTGCGAGCGCTACCTCGCGGGGGCCTTCCGCCGTGCCGAGGAACAGTGGCCGGTGCTCTCGCTGCGCTCGATTCTCGAGAGCCCGGCGTTCATGGAAGCCGCGGCATGACGGCGACCGCGCCCACCCCGGCCCGCACGCCGAATTCGCTCACCCCCTTGCTGGGCGGGGCGGTGCTGCTCGCCGCGGGCAGCGCGGCGGCCGCGTGGTTCACGCTGAATCTCTCGGCGCCGCTCACCTGGGCGCCGCTCGGCCTCTCGGCAGCCGTGCTGGTGCTGCTGCTGATCGCGCTGGTGGCGGCGGCGCGCACCCGCCGCACGGTGGAGCGCCAGCGCGCTTCCGCCGAGGCGCAGATCAGGGAGAACGACCGCAACCAGCAGGCGATCCTGCGCCTGCTCGATGAGCTCTCCAACCTCGCCGACGGCGATCTCACCGTGCAGGCGACGGTCACCGAGGACATCACCGGCGCGATCGCCGATTCGATCAATTACGCCGTGGATGCGCTGCGCGGCCTGGTCACCACCATCAACGCCTCGGCCATCCAGCTCGACTCCGCCACCCGTCAGACCCAGGCGCTGTCGCAGCATCTCGCCAAGGCCTCGGGCGCGCAGTCGAAGCAGATCGCCTCCGCCACCGAGTCCGCAGCCAGCATGGCGGGCTCGGTGGAAGAGGTGTCGGGCAATGCCGAGCGCGCCTCCGACGTCGCGCGTCACTCGGTCGAGGTGGCGCACAAGGGCGGCGATGCGGTGCGGCGCACCATCGATGGCATGAACACCATCCGCGAGACCATCCAGGAGACCAGCAAGCGCATCAAGCGCCTCGGCGAGAGCTCCCAGGAGATCGGCAACATCGTCGAGCTCATCAACGACATCGCCGAGCAGACCAACATCCTGGCGCTGAACGCCTCGATCCAGTCCTCGATGGCCGGCGATGCCGGACGCGGCTTCGCGGTGGTCGCCGACGAGGTGCAGCGCCTCGCCGAGCGCGCCGCCAACGCCACCAAGCAGATCGAGGTGCTGGTGCGCACCATCCAGACCGACACCAACGAGGCGGTGGTGTCGATGGAGCGCAGCACCACCGACGTGGTGGGCGGGGCGCTGCTCGCCGAGAACGCCGGCGCCGCGCTCGAGGAGATCGAGCAGGTCTCCAACCAGATCGCGAGCCTGGTGCAGAACATCTCCAGCAGCGCCCGCCAGCAGGCCCATGCCGCGCAGAACATCGCGCGCAACATGGGGGTGCTGAAGGAGATCAGCGCCCAGACGGCCGAGTCGACCCACGCGACCTCGGTCTCGATCGCCAAGCTCGCGGAGCTCTCCGCGGGCCTGCGCAAGTCCGCCTCCGGCTTCCGCCTGCCCGGCGACCGCGCCGGCACCAGCGGCCAGGTACGCCGGCTCGAGGACGCGACGCTCACCACCGCCAAGGTGCGGCAGATCTCCGCGCTCGGCGGCTCCTGAGGAACGCAAAAGACCCAAGGCATGCCTGAAGTCGCCTCGCAGACACTCGAACTCGTCGGTCGCGAAATCAACGCCACGTTGGCGGAAGCTCGCAGCGCCCTCGAGAACTACGTCGAGCAGCCCGACAACGTGCCGCTGCTCGAGCGCTGCGCCGAGGATCTGCACCAGGTGCAGGGCGTGCTGCGGGTGCTGGAGATCTACGGCGCGGCGCTGCTCGCCGAAGAGATGGAGCACGTGGCGCACTACCTGCTCGCCACCGTCACCGAGCGCAAGGGACAGGCCGAGAGCCTCGACGCCCTCATGCGCGCCATGGTGCAGCTGCCGAGCTACCTCGAGCGGGTGCTGGCCGGCGGGCGCGACCTGGCGCTGGTGCTGCTGCCGCTGCTGAACGACCTGCGGGCGGTGCGCGGCCATGCGCTGCTCTCGGAAGGCACGCTGCTGCTGCTCAATCTCAAGTCCGACAAGCAGCCGCAGCCCCTGGCCGCCGCCGCGGGCGAGCCGGCGATGACCGTGGAGCAGTGGGCGCGGCGGCTGCGCGCGCGCTACCAGGTGGGGCTCATCGGCTGGATCCGCGGCGAGCGCGCCGAGCAGAACCTCGAGATCCTCGCGGCGGTGGCGCGCAAGCTCGAGCAGATCGCGACCCGCCAGCCGGTGTTCCAGCTGTGGTGGGTGATCGGGGCGGTGATCGAGGCGCTGCAGGAGAACGGGCTGGAGAGCGGCCAGTCGGTCAAGCGCTTGCTCGGCCTGGGCGATCGCGAGATCCGGCGCCTCTACGAGCAGGGCGAGGCCCGCTATGCGCAGAACCCCCCGGTTGAGCTGCTGAACAATCTCCTCTATTACGTCGGGCGCGCTGAGTCCACCGGCGGCCGCGTGAGCGCGGTGCGCACCTCCTTCCGCCTGACCGAGCTGCTGCCGGTCGACGAGAGCATCGAGCAGGAGCGCGAGAACCTGTCCGCGCCGAGCATCAAGCTGATGCAGACGGTCGCGGCGGCGATCCGCGAGGATCTGGGGCGCGTGAAGGACGTGCTCGACATCTTCGTGCGCCGCGGCGCCGGCCAGCCCCAGGAGCTCGGGCCCCAGGTCGAGCTGCTGCGCAAGATCGGCGATACCCTCGGGGTGCTGGGCCTCGGCGAGCTGCGCGCCCAGGTGCAGGGCGAGACCGAGCGGCTCGAGAAGATCGCGAGCGGCTCGCTCGCAGCCGACGAGGCAACGCTGGTCGAGATCGCCGCGACGCTGATCAGCGTCGAGGACCGGCTCGATGACCGGCTGGTGGGGCTGATTCTCCCGCGGGACAGCGAGCTCACCGCACCGAGCGAGGACACCGAGTTCCAGCAGGTGCAGTCGGCGGTGCTGCGCGA
>DASSQU010000451.1:0-7062 GCA_035702325.1 Steroidobacteraceae bacterium | reverse complement strand
GTTGCCGCCGTCGATCAGCACATCGCCCGGCGCGAGCAGCGCCCGCAGCTCCCCGATCAGCTGATCGACCCGTGCCGCCGGCACCATGATCCATACGGCGCGCGGAGCTTCGAGCGCCTTCACCAGCTCGGCCAGCGAGCGCACCCCCTGCGCCCCGAAGCCCGCCGCGGCCGCCACCGCTTCCTCGGAGCGATCGTACGCGACGCAGCGGTGACCGCCCTTGATCAGGCGCCGCACCATGTTGGCGCCCATGCGCCCGAGTCCGATCATCCCGATCTGCATTACCTGCCTCCTCGGCGCAGCCGGCGAAAGCCACGTCTTTTGCCGGCGGCAGCCAGGGTAATGTCCGCCGAAATCACTCCCCGATGCCCAGCCGGCGAAAGCCACGTCTTTTGCCGGCGGAAACCGAGCGATGTCCGCCGAAATCACTTCCTGTGATTTCGGCCAATACAATTAGTTCGGCACCCGCCGGATCTGCGCCCCGAGCTGGGCCAGCTTCTCCTCGATGGCCTCGTAACCGCGGTCGATGTGGTAGATGCGCGCGACGTCGGTGCGCCCCTCCGCCACCAACCCCGCGAGCACCAGACTGGCCGAAGCCCTGAGGTCGGTCGCCATCACCGGGGCGGCGGTCAGGCGCGCGACGCCGTGGATGATCGCGGTGTTGCCCTCGAGCCGGATCTCCGCGCCCATGCGCCGCATCTCCAGCATGTGCATGAAGCGGTTCTCGAAGATCGTCTCGGTGATCGTGCCGACGCCGTCCGCGACCGTGTTGAGGGCGGCGAACTGCGCCTGCATGTCGGTCGGAAAAGCCGGGTACGGCGCGGTGCGCACATCCACCGCGCGCAGCTTCCGGCCGCGCATGTCGACTTCGACCCAGGCATCGCCCACGGCGACTCTCGCCCCGGCCTCCGCGAGCTTCCCCAGCACGGCATCGAGGTGCTCCGGCCGGGTGTTCTTGATGCGTACGTGGCCGCCCGTGATGGCGCCCGCAACCAGATAGGTGCCGCTCTCGATGCGGTCAGGCAGCACCTCGTAGCTCGTGCCGCGCAGCCGCTCGACCCCGTGCACGACGATCTTGTCGGTGCCCGCGCCCTGGATTTTGGCGCCCATGGCGATGAGGAAGTTCGCCAGATCCACCACCTCGGGCTCGCGCGCGGCGTTCTCGATGACGGTCTCGCCCTCGGCCAGCGTCGCGGCCATCATGAGGTTCTCCGTGCCGGTGACGGTCACGGTGTCGAGCACGAGTCTCGCGCCCTTGAGCCGTGCGGCGCGGGCGCGGATATAACCGCCCTCGATGGTGATGTCGGCGCCGAGCGCCTGCAGGCCCGCGACATGGATGTTCACCGGCCGGGCACCGATCGCACAGCCGCCCGGGAGCGAAACGTCGGCGCGCCCGTAGCGTGCCACCAGCGGCCCGAGCACCAGGATCGAGGCGCGCATGGTCTTCACCAGGTCGTAGGGGGCGAAGCACTCGCGCACCGTGGAGGCATCCACTTCGATGCGCATGCGTTCGTCCACGGTGACGGTCGCGCCCATCCTCCCGAGGAGCTCGACCGTCGTGGTCACGTCCCTGAGGTGCGGGACGTTGGCCACCACCACCGGGTCCTCGGCGAGCAGCGCGCCGGCGAGGATCGGCAGCGTCGCGTTCTTGGCGCCGGAGATGCGCACCTCGCCCTCGAGGGGCACGCCGCCCTGGATCTGCAGCTTGTCCATGTCAGGTCCGTTGCGACTCTTCGGGGGTGAGCGCCTCGATGCTGAGCGCGTGGATCTCGCCCATGCGCTCCCCGAGCGCGCGGTAGACCAGCTGATGGCGCGCCAGAGGCTTCTGGCCCGCGAACTCGCGCGCCACCACCCGGGCGGCGAAATGCGTGTTGTCCTCGGACACGACGCTCACCTGCGCTCCGGGCAGGCCCGCGCGGATGAGGCGCGCCACTTCTTCGGGATCCATGGCGCCGCATCTTACCTCGCCGGCCCGCCCGCCACCCGCACATGAGACCGCGCGCAGCCGCCGCGCCACGCTCGTCACTCACGACGAGCACATCATCGCCGCGCGCCTATAATGACTCGCATGGAAGCGCATCCCGCCGCTCAGGCCGCCGCTGGTCAGGCCCCCGACGATGCGTCCCTGCTCGCCTCGGCGCGGCGCGCGCTCGGCATCGAGGAACGCGCGCTCGGGGCACTCCTCTCCCGGCTCGGCCCGCCGTTCGCCGCGGCCTGCCGCATCTGCCTGGGGTGTCACGGGCGCGTGGTCGTGACCGGCATGGGAAAGTCAGGGCACGTCGCCGGCAAGATCGCCGCGACGCTGGCGAGCACCGGCACGCCGGCCTTCTTCCTGCACCCCGCCGAGGCGGGGCACGGGGATCTCGGCATGATCACCCGCGCGGATGCGGTGCTGGCGCTGTCGAACTCGGGCGAGACCCCCGAGGTGGTGCTGCTGCTGCCGCACATGAGGCGCCTCGCGGTACCGCTCATCGTCATGACCGGCAAGCCCGATTCGACGCTCGGGCGGGCGGCGGACGTGACCCTCGACGTCGGCGTCGAGGAGGCCTGTCCGCTCAACCTGGCGCCGACCGCGAGTACCACCGCGACGCTGGCCATGGGAGACGCGCTCGCGGTCGCGGTGCTCGAGGCCCGCGGCTTCACGGCTCAGGACTTCGCCCGCTCGCACCCGGGCGGCAGTCTCGGGCGGCGGTTGCTGCTGCACGTCGAGGATCTGATGCGCACCGGCAGCGCGCTGCCGCGGGTGCGTCCCGAGGCGACACTCAGCGCCGGACTCCTCGAGATGTCGGCCAAGGGCCTCGGCATGACGGTGGTGGTCGACGCCGAGGAGCGCATCCTCGGCGTGTTCACCGATGGCGACCTGCGCCGCTCGCTCGAGTCGCAGATCGACGTGCATGCGACCCTGATGCGGGACGTGATGACCCGGCAGGCGAGGACCATCGGCCCGCACGAGCTGGCGGCCGAGGCGGTGCACCTCATGGAGGTGCACCGCATCACGGCGCTGCCGGTCGCCGATGCCGGCGGGCGCCTGGTGGGCGCGCTCAACGTGCACGACCTGTTCCGCGCCGGCGTGATGTGAGGTGGTGCGCACCATGCGCGCGGCGCGGGCGATACGCCTGCTGGTGCTCGACGTCGACGGTGTGTTGACGGACGGACGCCTCTACTTCGGGCCGCAGGGCGAGGCGCTCAAGGTGTTCGACGTGCGCGACGGCCTGGGACTGACGACCCTCGCGGGCGCCGGCGTCGAGCTCGCCGTGATCTCGGGGCGGCGCTCGCCCATGGTGAGCCGGCGCTGCCGCGAGCTCGGGGTGCGTCACGTTCACCAGGGCGCGCGCGACAAGCTCGCGACCTTCGAGCGGCTGCGGGGACGCCTCGGGCTCGCCGCGGCGGTATGCGCCTGCGTGGGTGATGACCTGCCGGATCTGCCGCTGATGCGGGCGGTGGGCCTCGCCTTCGCCGTCGCCGACGCGCATCCGCGGGTGCGGCGCGCCGCCGACGTCGTCACGCGGCGCTCCGGCGGGCGCGGCGCGGTGCGCGAGGTCTGCGAGCTGCTGCTCGCGCCGCGGGCCGCGCGCGTGCGGGTGCGACGATGATCTACCGGCTGGTCGTCCTGCTCGCCGCGCTGGCACTGATCGTCGGCATGGTGCTGCTCTCGGCACCGCAGCACGGACCGGTGGCGCCGGTCACGGTCGGTGCACTGGCGCAGGAGCCGGGCTATGCGGCGCGCGACGCCCGGCTGGTGCAGACCGGCGCGGACGGGCGCCCGCTCTACAGCCTCGATGCCGCGCAGATCACGCAGCAGCCCGACCGTGACAGCGTGCAGCTCGAGCGGGTGCGCCTCGGCTTCCGCGACGCGAGCGGCGACGATTGGACCGCGGATGCCGACCACGGCGAGCTCGGCGAGCAGAGCGGCATCGTGGAGCTGGACGGCAGCGTGCACGTCGCCGGCGTGCTGCCCGGCACGCAGCAGCCGGCCCAGATCTCCACCGAGCACCTCTCCTTCGACACCCGTACGCAGATCGCCTCCACGCGCGACCCGGTCACACTCGTCATGTCGGGCCGGACCTTGAGCGCGCAGGGGCTGGTGGCGAGCTTGAAGGAGGGTCGCGTGCAGCTAGAATCGGCCGTGCATGGCTCGTTCCTGCCCTAAGCTCGTGCCGCTGCTGCTCGGCGCCGCGCTGCCGGCCGTCACGGCGGCTGCGCCGGAGCCCCCCGCCCAGCAGCCGATCTCGGTCGATGCCGCTTCCTCGGAGGTGGATTACAAGACCAATACCGTAGCCTTCCGCAACGTCGTCATCTCCCAGGGCAACACGCGGGTGCAGGCGGACCATGCGCAGGCCGCGGGACTCAACTTCGCCAACAGCCGCTGGAACTTCGAGGGTCACGTGCACATCGAGGCCGAGCAGCACGGGCGCCTCAGCTCCGATCAGGCGACCGTCGAATTCCGCGACAATCACATCGCGCGCGCGACCGTCACCGGCAAGCCGGCCGAGTTCGAGCAGCAGCGTGCCGGCTCGGATCAGATTGCGCGCGGCCACGCCGACCAGATCGAATACGACGTGAGCGACGGCACCGTGCGGCTCGCGGACGATGCCTGGGTCACCGACGGGCAGAACGAGATCTCCGGCCCGGTGCTCGTGTACAACATCCGCGAGCAGCGGGTGCAGGCCGCCGCCGCACCGGGCAGCGACCAGCGCGTGCACATCAGCATCGCGCCGCGCGCGCTGGAGACGGGCAAGCTCGACGCGCCGAAGAAGCCGCCACCGAAGCCGCCCGGCCCCGGCCCGCAGCCATGACCGCTCTCAGGGCGACCGGTCTCGCCAAGAGTTACAAATCCCGCCCGGTGGTCCGCGATCTGTCGCTCGAGCTCGAGAGCGGCGAGGTGGTGGGTCTGCTCGGACCGAACGGCGCGGGCAAGACCACGGCCTTCTACATGATCGTCGGTCTGGTGCCGTGCGACGCCGGCCGCATCCACCTCGGCGATCGCGACGTGACGCTGCTGCCGATGCATCGGCGCGCGCAGCTCGGGCTCGGCTACCTGCCCCAGGAGGCATCGGTCTTCCGCAAGCTCTCGGTGGAAGACAATGTGCTCGCGATCCTCGAGACGCGGCCCGATCTCGAGCGCGCCGCGCGCCAGGAGCGTCTCGAGCAGCTGCTCGAGGAGCTGCGCATCGGGCACGTGCGCCGCACACTCGGCCTGTCGCTCTCCGGCGGCGAGCGGCGCCGGGTGGAGATCGCGCGGGCGCTCGCCGCGGAGCCGCGCTTCATGCTGCTCGACGAGCCCTTCGCCGGTGTCGATCCGCTGTCGGTGCTCGATATCCAGCGCATCATCCGCGAGCTCACCCACCGCGGCATCGGCGTGCTGATCACTGACCATAATGTCCGCGAGACGCTCGGCGTCTGCAGCCGCGCCTACATCGTCAACCAGGGCACGGTCATCGCGTCCGGAACTGCAGAAGAAGTCCTTGCCAACCCCCAAGTCCGTGAGGTGTACTTGGGCGAGTCGTTCCGGCTATGAAGCTCCCGGGGGGACACGGCACCGAGCCACAAGCGCTTATCTTTCAATTAATTACCGAGTGAAATCCGCGGGGCCGAAGCGGTCCCCGATACGCCACCATGCTGAAACCCTCACTGCAGCTGAAGCTGGGTCAACAACTGACGATGACCCCGCAGCTGCAGCAGGCGATCCGGCTGCTGCAGCTCCCGGCACTCGAGCTGCAGGCGCACATCCGCTCGCTGCTCGAGACCAACGTGATGCTCGAGCCCGTCGAGGAGAGTGAAGCCACCGGCACGTTCGAGGCTCCGGTGAGCGCCGCCGTCACCCCGGGCACCGAGGGCCCGCGGCAGGATGCGGTCGAGGTCCTCGATGAGCCCTGGGCTCAGCAGAATGTAGGCCCGGCCGACAGTCCCTGGAGCGGCGAGGACGAGGAGCGCCAGCAGGAGTACGCCGATTCGAGCGGCGAGTCGCTGCAGGATCATCTGCTCTGGCAGCTCGAGCTGGCACGGCTCGCGCCGCGCGAGCTCGCCGTGGCCCGTGCGCTGGTGGACGCCATCAGCGACGACGGCTATCTCACCGAGTCGCTGGAGGAGATCGCCCGGACGCTCAGGCCCGAGCTCGAGTGCACACCGGAGGAGGTGCAGGCGGTGCTCGCCTGGGTGCAGGCTCTCGATCCCCCCGGGGTCGGTGCCCGCTCGGTGGCGGAATGCATCGAGCTGCAGCTCCGGCAGCTCGATCCGGCGACTGCCGGCTTCCACACCGCGGTCGAGATCGCGCGCCACCACCTCGAGCGGGTCGCCGGGCGGGAGCTGTCGCTGCTGCGCCGCGAGCTCGGCGTCAGCGACGAGGAGCTCGCCGCCGCGCTGGCGCTGGTGCGCTCGTGTCATCCGCGACCTGGCGCCACGGTGAGCGCCGACAAGGCCCAGTACGTCGTTCCCGACGTGTTCGTGCGCCGCACCGAGCATGGCTGGGGAGTGGAAATCAATCCCGCGACGCTGCCGCGCGTGCGCCTCAATCACAGCTACGCGAGCCTCATCGGCCGCAACGCGAGCCACGCCAGCATGCGCGCACAGCTCCAGGAGGCGCGCTGGCTGCTGAAGAGCCTCGAGATCCGCCACGAGACGCTCATCAAGGTGGCCCGCTCGATCGTCGAGCGCCAGACCGCCTTCCTCGAGCACGGCGAGGAGCACATGCGGCCGATGATCCTCAAGGACATCGCCGAAGCGGTGGCGATGCACGAGTCGACCATCTCGCGGGTGACCTCCGGCAAGTACATGCACACGCCGCGCGGCGTCTTCGAGCTGCGCTATTTCTTTTCCAGCCAGGTCGAGGGCGCCGACGGCTCCGGCACCTCCTCGACGGCGATCCGGGCCAAGATCCGCAAGCTGGTACGCGACGAGGACCCGGCGAGTCCGCTGAACGACGGCCAGATCGCCCAGCTGCTCTCGGGCGCAGGCATCCCGGTGGCGCGCCGTACGGTCGCCAAGTACCGGGAAGCCATGGGAAGTCCGCCTTCGAACGAACGGCGCAGGACCGGACCCGAACCCCAATGACAGGAGACTGAC
>DASSQU010000450.1:0-3340 GCA_035702325.1 Steroidobacteraceae bacterium | reverse complement strand
CGCGCACCGCCGGTCTCACCAGCCGATGCTGCGTCCGCCGTCCACGGCGAGCACCTGGCCGGTGACGTACGGCGCCTCGGTGGCGAAGAACAGGCAGGCGCGCGCCACATCGAGGGCCGAGCCGCGGCGCCTGAGCGCGGTGCGCTGGGTGATCTTCGCCTGCAGCGCCTCGTCCAGCCCGTCCTCCGGCCACATGACAGGACCTGGCGCCACGGCGTTTACCCGCACCTGGGGCCCGAGCTCGCGGGCGAGAGAGCGGGTGAGCATGATGAGCCCAGCCTTGGCGAGGCAGTACACCGGGTAGCGCCGCAGGGGCCGCAGGCCGTGGATGTCGGTGACATTAATAATGAGTCCGCGCCTCTCGTGCAGGAGGGGAGCAAACGCCTGGGCGAGGAACAGCGGTGCCTTCAGGTTGGTGCCCACCAGATCGTCCCAGTCGATCTCGGTGATGTCGCCGATCGGGGTCGGGTAGAAGGTGGAAGCATTGTTCACCAGGACGTCGAGGCCGCCGAAGGCCTCGCGGGCGCTGGTGGCGAGCGCGGTGCAGCGCGCCACCTCGAGCAGGTCGCACTCGGCGAGCACCACCGAGCCGGGACGGGCATCGTTCAGCCCGGTGGCGAGCGCGGCCGCGTCCTCCGCGGAGCTGCGGTAGTGCAGCACCAGGTTGGCGCCGGCGCCGTGCAGCACGCGCGCGATGACCGCGCCCACACGCCGCGCCGCGCCGGTGACGAGCGCGGTCTTGCCTGCGAGCACCGTACTCGGCGGGGGCAGCTCCGGGCCGGGTTCTTCAGTCGCGTGCGCCATGGGGTGCGATTATGACTCGATCGGCCGCACGCTCAATGCTGCCGCCGCTCTCGCCCGAGGAACGTCGCCACAGCGAGACACTCGTCGCGTTCATCCGCGGTGAGCTCGCGAACGCCGGCGGATGGCTCACCTTCGAGCGCTTCATGGAGCTCGCCCTCTATGCGCCGGGGCTCGGCTACTACAGCGCCGGCAGCGCCAAGCTCGGGCCCGGCGGCGACTTCGTGACTGCACCGGAAGTGTCCGGGCTCTTTGGCCGCTGCGTTGCGGCGCAATGCGCCGAGATCCTCGCCGCCGCCGGCGGCGGGATCCTCGAGCTCGGGGCCGGCACCGGCGCGCTGGCGGCGGCACTGCTGCCCGCGCTCGCCGCGCACGGCGTGCTGCCCGAGCGCTACGCGATCCTCGAGGTGAGTGCCGACCTCGCGGCACGCCAGCGCGCCCGGCTCGCGGCGCTCGCGCCGGCACTGCGCGAGCGGGTGGTGTGGCTCGAGCGGCTGCCCGAGCCGGGGCTCGCGGGTGTGATCCTCGCCAACGAGGTGGCGGACGCGCTGCCGTGCCGGCGCTTCACCCTGCGCGGCGACCGGGTGCACGAGCTCGGCGTGGCCCTCGCTGCGGACGGGACCTTCGTCTGCGCCGAGGCGCCACCGGATGCGGCGCTCAGCGCAGCCTGCGCGGCCCTCCGGGGCACGCTGCGCGAGAGCCTGCCCGAGGGCTACGCCTCGGAGCTGTGCCTGCGCCTCGAGCCGTGGATCGCGAGCCTCGGCGACTGCCTTGCGCGCGGCGTGCTGCTGCTGATCGACTACGGGCTGCCGCGCGCTCACTATTACCACCCGCAGCGCCATGCCGGGACGCTGCGCTGCCACTTCAGGCAGCGCGCGCACGACGATCCCTTCATCAACATTGGCGTGCAGGACATCACCGCGTGGGTCGACTTCACGCGCGCCGCGGAGGCCGGGCATGCCGCGGGACTCGAGCTCGCCGGCTTCACCACCCAGGCGGCGTTCCTGCTCGCGCTCGGCCTCGGGGGCCCGGTCGCGGAGGCGCCCGACGCGGTCACGCGCGCGCGTCTCGCCGGGGAGGCCCGCCGCCTCGTCATGCCGGAAGAGATGGGCGAGGCGTTCAAGGTGATGGCGCTCGCACGCGGCCTCGATGCGCCGCTCGCGGGCTTCGCGCTCCGGGACCTGCGCCACTCGCTCTAGGCCCGCGGCCGCGCCGACGGCGCGGCGCGACCGCCGGCTCGAGTGCCGGAGCGCGGCCCGGTTAAGATGCCCGCCACCGGCAGCCCAGCGCGAGCGAGCGATCGTGACCGACACTCTCAATACCGTGATCCTCGGCATCATCGAGGGCATCACCGAGTTCCTGCCGATCTCCAGCACCGGACATCTGCTCGTGGCCGAGCGCTGGCTCGGGGCACGCTCGGAGGTGTTCAACGTGGCGATCCAGGCGGGCGCGATCCTCGCCGTGGTGCTGATCTACTGGCGCCGGTTGCTCGCGCTGCTCACACGGTTCGATGAGCCCGCGAACCGCGACTATCTCGCCAAGCTGTTGGTGGCCTTTTTCATCACCGCGACCGGCGGACTCATCGCCACCCGTCTCGGGTGGAAGCTGCCGGAGACGGTGCTGCCGATCGCGCTCGCGACGCTGATCGGCGGGTTCCTCATCCTGCTCATCGAGTGGTACGTCGCCTGGCGGCCGCAGTCCTCCAGCGTCACCTGGCAGGTCGCCTTCTGGGTCGGTGCCTGCCAGATCCTGGCGGCGGTCTTTCCGGGCACCTCGCGCTCGGCCTCGACCATCTTCGCCGCCATGCTCGCGGGCCTGACGCTGCGTCCGGCGGCCACGGAATTCGCGTTCCTGGTGGGCATCCCCACCATGTTCGCCGCCACCGGCTACGAGCTGCTGAAGGCGCGCGGCGCGGGCGCGGGCGAGGACTGGAACGCGCTCGCGATCGGCTTCGCGGTGTCGGGTGTCGTGGCCTTCATCGCGGTGAAATGGCTGCTGCGCTACGTGCAGTCGCACCGCTTCACGCTGTTCGCCTGGTACCGGATCGTGGTCGGCGGCGCGCTGCTCGCGCTGATTGCGGCCGGGGCGATGCGCTGACGGCGCGCCGGCGCCGACGGCGTTCAGGGCACCCCCGGCCGCCGCCGGCGGCGCGGGCTCAGGACTCGTTCGCCGCTGCGGCCGCCGCCTTGACGGCCGTGATCGCCGCCAGGCGCCGCCGGCGGATCTCCTCGCCGACCTTCGGACCCGCGAGCCCGTGGCGCTCGTTCTCCGCGAGGCTCACCGCCGCCGCGGCCCCGAGTGCGGTGCGCAGATACTGCGCCTGCGGGTACGACACGTCCTGCATGCCGGTGCGGCCACGGGCGTCGGCCTCGCACGCCTGCAGCAGCTCCGCGAAGCGCTCCGGGCGACGGAACGCGTCGCAGTCCTCGAGCAGGCCGAGCACCGTCTCGGGCCTGAGCTCGAGCGCGCGATGGACGCGGGTATGCTCGCGCGCGGCGAGCATGCCGAGCTCGCGGTGCGCGCCGGGTACGCGCAGCCG
>DASSQU010000449.1:0-4118 GCA_035702325.1 Steroidobacteraceae bacterium | reverse complement strand
GCGAATCCCTCGGCACCACCTTCGGCGGCGGTCCGCTCGCCTGCGCGGCCATCATCGCGGTGCTGGGCGCCATCAAGGAGGAGCGGCTGCTCGAGCGCGTGCGGCGCATCGGCGCCTACATCCGCCGGCAATGCGTGCTGGGGCCGGTCACCGCGCACCAGGGAGCGGGGCTGCTGGTGGGGCTGCGTACCACGCGCCCGGCGAAGGAGATCCAGGCGGAACTCCTCGAGTGCGGCATCCTCACCGGCACCGCCAGCGACCCGCAGGTGCTGCGGCTGCTGCCGCCCTTCATCCTCGAGGAACAGCACGTCGACATGCTGCGCGATGCGCTGCGCGATCTGCCCCCATGAGACGCTTCGTCGATCTCGCCGATTTCACCCGCGACGAGGTGCTGGCGCTGCTCGAGCTCGCGCGCCGCCTGGAGCGCCAGGGCGAGCCGCGCGCGCTCGCCGGCCGGATCCTGGGGCTGGTGTTCTTCAACCCGTCGCTGCGTACGCTCGCCTCCTTCCAGGCGGCCATGGCACGTCTCGGCGGCAGCTGCTTCGTCATCAACCCCGGGCACGGCAGCTGGCAGCTCGAGACCCGGTCCGGCGTGGTGATGGACGGCGCGGCGGCCGAGCACGTGCGCGAGGGCATCCCGGCGCTCGCCGCCTACTGCGATGCGCTCGGCATCCGCGTGTTCGCCGAGGGGCGCAACCTCGAGGCCGATCTCGCCGAGACCACCTTCAACCTGATGGCGGCGCTCACCGACAAGCCGCTCATCAACCTCGAATCGGCCATGAACCACCCCTGCCAGGCGCTGGCCGACTGGAAGACGCTCGACGATCTCGCCGTGCCGCGCGGCGGGCGCCTGGTGCTGTCCTGGGCGTGGCATCCCCGGGCGCTGCCGCTGGCGGTCCCGGCCGCGGCGCTGCACATGGCCAGCTTGCGCGGCATGGAGGTGATCGTGCTGCGCCCCGAGGGCTTCGCGCTGCCGGCACCGGTGATGGAGCGCGCCCGGCGCGCGGCGGCGGCGGCCGGCGGCTCGGTGCGCGAGACGGCGGAGCGCGACGAGGCGCTCGAGGGGGCCGCCGTGCTGTACGTCAAGGAGTGGGGTGCCACCGGCTGCTACGGCGACGCCCCGGCGGATGCGCGGCTGCGCAGCACGCTCACCCACTGGTGCGTGCGCGAGGAGTGGTTCGCGCGCGCCGCACGCGACTGCCGGGTGATGCACTGCCTGCCGGTGCGCCGTAACGCCGCGATCGCCGACGAGGTGCTCGACGGCCCGCGCAGCATCGTGCAGCGCGAGGCGGCGAACCGCCTGAGCGTGCAGATGGCGGTGCTGCACCAGCTGCTGAGAAACTGACGGGACCATCCCGGGACGGGTCGTGACATGATCATGCATCGAGGCGACCAGGCGCTGGCGATCCGCGCGCTGCGCAGCGCCGCACCCTACATCCGCATGTACAAGGGCAAGACCTTCGTGGTGAAGGCCGGCGGCGCGGTGTTCGCCGAGCAGGAGTCGACCCGCGCGCTGGTCGAGCAGATCGGCATCCTGCACTACTTCGGCGTGCGCGTGGTGCTGGTGCACGGCGGCGGGCCGCAGCTCACCGAGCTCGCGGCCGCCCTCGGCGCCCCCACCCGCATGATCGAGGGGCGCCGCATCACCGACCAGAAGGCGATCGACGCGACCGCCATGGTCCTCAACGGCCTGATCAATACGCGCCTGCTGGCGCTGTGCCGCGATCTGGATATCGACGCGGTCGGCGTGAGCGGTGTCGACGCCGGGCTGGTGCGCGCCCACAAGCGCCCGCCGGTGCCGGCCGGCAGCAGCGGCGAGCTCACCGACTTCGGCTTCGTCGGCGACATCGATGCGGTCGACCCGACGGTGCTGCTGAAGCTGCTCGGCAACGGCCTGATGCCGGTGGTGAGCCCGCTGTCGGCCGATGCAGCCGGCACGCTCCTCAACATCAACGCCGATACCGTGGCCGCCGCGATCGGCGCCGCGCTCAACGCCGAGAAGCTGATGCTGTGCACCGACGCGCCGGGAATACTCGCCAATCCCGCCGACCCGGGCTCGCTCATCTCCTATACGGATCTCGCGGGCCTGAAGCGCCTGCGCGAGGCCGGCAGCCTCACCGACGGCATGTTGCCCAAGGCGCGCGCCATCGAGGACGCGATCCGCGGCGGGGTGCGCCGGGTGCACGTGGTGTCGTACCGCTCCCCGGAGGGTATCCTCGGCGAGGTGTTCACCAACGAGGGCACCGGCACGCTGATCGTCGCCGACATCAAGGGGCTCACCGCCGCCGAGCAGCAGGGGCTTACATGAAGCGCCTGTGGGACAAGGGCGCGCCGCTCGATGAGCGCGTGCTGCGCTACACCGCGGGTGAGGATTACGCGCTCGACGAGCGGCTGGTGGCCTACGACGTGCGCGCCTCGATCGCGCACGCCGAGATGCTGCACGCGCAGCGGCTGCTCTCCGCCGAGGATCTCGCCGCCATCCGCGCCGGCCTCGGTGCGCTCCTCGACGAGCATGCGCAGGGCCGGTGGCACGTCGAGCTCGCCGACGAGGACGGCCAGACCGCGCTCGAGCGGCGCCTCACCGAGCGCATCGGTCCGGCGGGCGCGCGCATCCATCTCGGGCGCTCGCGCAACGACCAGGTGCTCACCGCCATCCGCCTGTACCTGCGCGAGATGAGCGAGCGCCTGAGCGCAGGCGCGCTCGAGGTGGCCGACGCCCTCGCGCGCCTCGCCGAGCGCGAGCAGCGCACGCCGCTGCCGGGCTACACCCACATGCAGCCGGCGATGCCGAGCTCGGTGCCGCTGTGGGCGGGCGGCTTCGCCGCCGAGATCCGCGACGATGCCGCGGGGCTGCGCCACGCGGCGCGCCGTGCCGCGCTCTGCCCGCTCGGCTCGGCCGCCGGCTACGGTACGCCGGGCTTGCCCGTCGATCGCGAGGCGACCCGCGCCGCACTCGGCTTCGCCGCGGTGCACGAGCCCGTGACCGCGGTGCAGCTCTCGCGCGGCAAGGCGGAAGCGGCCCTGGTGTTCGAGATCACGCTCCTCATGCAGGACCTCGGGCGCCTCGCCGAGGATGTGCTGCTCTATGCCACCCGCGAGTTCGGCTTCCTCGAGCTCCCCGAGGCGTTCACCACCGGCTCGTCCATCATGCCGCAGAAGCGCAACCCCGACGTGTTCGAGCTGATGCGGGCGCGCTCGGCCACCGCGCAGGCCTGCCTCGCCGAGATCCTGGGCGTCTGCGCCAAGCTGCCCTCGGGCTACAACCGCGACCTGCAGCTCATCAAGTTCCCGCTGTTCCGCGCGGTGGATCTCGCGCTCGAGACGCTCGCCATCGCGGCGCCCGCAATCGATGCACTCGAGTTCCGGCACGCGGCGCTGCGGCTCGATCCGGCGATCCACGCCGCCGAGGAAGCCAACCGCCTGGCGGTTGCCGAGGGCATTCCGTTCCGCGAGGCCTACCGGCGCGTGGCCGCGAAGCTCAGGGGCTGATGGCGCCGCCATGACCCGCGTGCTCGGCATCTCCGGGAGCCTGCGCCGCGGCTCCTTCAACAGCGCCTTGCTGCGCGCGGCGGTGGCGCTCATGCCGCCGGACTCGACGCTCGACCTCGCCAGCATCCGCGGCATCCCGCTCTACGACGGCGACGTCGAGGCTACCCAGGGGATCCCGGCGGCGGTGAAGACGCTCAAGGAGGCGATAGTGGCCGCCGACGGCGTGCTGCTCGCGACCCCGGAATACAACAACGGCATCCCCGGCGTGTTCAAGAACACGATCGACTGGCTGTCGCGGCCGGACACCGACATCCCGCGGGTGTTCGGCGGCAGGCCGTTCGCCGTCATCGGCACCTCGCCGGGGCGTTTCGGCACGATCCTCGGCCAGACCGCGTGGCTGCCGGTGCTGCGCGTTCTCGGCACGCGGGCGTGGTTCGGCGGGCGGGTGGCCGTAGCGCGCGCCCGCGCCGTGTTCGACGAGTCCGGGGCGCTCAAGGACGCCGAGGTGGGGGAGCTGCTGCGGCAGTTCCTCGCGGGCTACGTCGCGTTCGTGCGCGGCGGCGGCCGCCCCGCCGGCTAGCGGGCACGCCCGCGCCGCGCTCAGCCGGCGGCATCGGGCTGGGCCTGCG
>DASSQU010000448.1:0-12564 GCA_035702325.1 Steroidobacteraceae bacterium | reverse complement strand
AATGGGCAGGAAGCCGGAGGCAAGCCGACCCGGCCGCGCGAATGGTCGGAGCATCAACCACTTAGGAGGCTCACATGAAGGTCATGGTCATGGTCAAGGCCACGAAGGACAGCGAGGCCGGCGTCATGCCGACCCGGGAGCTGCTCTCCGCGATGGGCGAGTTCAACGAGTCGCTGATCAAGGCCGGGATCCTGCTCGCGGGCGAGGGCTTGAGGCCCAGCCGGGAGGGCAAGCGTGTGCACTTCTCCGGCAGGCAGCGCACGGTGACCGACGGGCCGTTCACGGAGACCAAGGAGCTGGTCGCCGGCTTCTGGCTCTGGCAGGTCCGCTCGATCGAGGAAGCCGTCGAGTGGGTGAAGCGCTGCCCGAACCCGATGCTCACCGACTCGGACATCGAGATCCGCCCGGTATTCGCACCCGAGGACTTCGGTGCAGACCTCACCCCCGAGCTGAAAGCCAGGGAGGACGATCAGCGACGTCGGACCGCCTCGGGGAAATGAGGGCGTTATGCCCGTGGCTGGCATCAGCCTGCCATTCGCGGTCCGCTGAGCGCTGCCAGGATTTGCCCGAATTCCGCCACCGGGATAGCCGGATGGGCACGCACAGTCTGGACCGTGGACCAGGAGGGTCGTGCCATGTCGCCCGAGGATCTGCGGATCTGGCTCAGCCACTTCGAATACCACGCGCAGCATCAGTGGGGCATGCCGCCCGGCGTTGCCGACCGGCTGCGACCCGAGGAGCGTGAGCTCATCGCGGGCTCGATTGCCACTTTTCAGCTCGGCGAGCGGTCGGGCGGAGCGACGCTGCTCCGGGCGGCGGAGCGCTTCGCACGCGCCCACCAGACACCCTCACTGGTGCGCATCGTGGAACTGTTCATCTGCGAGGAGCAGCGTCATGCGGCGCTCCTCGGGGAGTTCATGGCGGACCACCGGATACCGCTCAAGAGCCGCGACTGGACCGACCGGGTATTTCGCCGCGTCCGGCGGCTTGCGGGCCTGGAGCTGTACCTGTACGTGCTCATCAGCGCCGAGCTGCTCGGCAACCTCTACTATCGCGCGCTCGAAACCGCGACGGGTTGTCTGCGCCTCAAACTGCTGTGCCGGAGCCTCGTTGGCGACGAGCTCGCGCACGTGGGCTTCGAATCTCAGCTGCTGCTCAGCCTGCGGGCGAGCCGGCCGGTTGCAGCGCGCTGGCTGATGCGGGGGGCGCACCGCGCATTCTTCGCCGCGACTGCGGGCGTCGTCTGGATGATGCACCGCGCGGTGCTGCGGCGTGCCGGATACAGTGCGCGGAGCTTTCTGCGCGTCGCGCTCTTCCAGTATGCCTTTTACCTCGAGCCGGCGAACCTGCCGCTGCCGTCCGCATCCGTGTCGTAGAGCGTGAACGCGCCGTACCGCGGCAAGTCCACCCGTTCAGTCGCCGTCCAGATTCGGCACGCTGGCAGCGACGTCCGCCGCGATCCCGGCGGGATCGGCACCCGCCACCGGATACGACTTCGACCACAAGGTCGAACCGTCCGCCACTGCGATCAGCTTCACAGTGAGGCTCGGCGTCGCGGACCGCAGATCGACCCCGCCATAGAGAACGTACTTCGAGCGCTCTGCGCGTCCGCGCGTGAGCGCGGCCGACGCGTCCGGGGAGGACAGCGGTGAGTCCGCCAGGCCGACCTGGCCATGATGGGCGATCGCGACGCGCCCGTAGAGCTGCGCGAACGTGGAATCGGCAAGTCTTTGCACTGCGGGATCGCCCGGGGGCACGGTGAAGGGGATGGCGAGCAGCGCATTTGTCGCCGCCGCCTGTCCGCCGGCCTGGCCGGCAAACTCGCGGGCGATCTCGGTTCCGAGCCTCACCACATCATCCTTGTTGAGGCTTCCCTGGTAGTTCTCCGAGATCTGCTTGAGCTTCGCGGCGTCCGCGGGCGAAATCCTCGCGGAACGATGCTCCGGCTCCGCCAGGCTGCAGCCCCGGGACAGGACGACGACTGCGATCCATACGTAGACGAGGATCCGGATCCACTTGGGAATTCGCTGGAATGTCAGCCAGGCCGACTGCAATGCCCAGCCGGCGACCTGGAACCAGAACCGCATCTTCTGCCCGGGTTCTACCCTCGGGAACTCAGGGTAAGCCCGCCCGAGCGATTGCGGGAGCGGCCGGCCCGGCTGCTCCGGCGTCTTCCTCGTGGCTTGCGGCGCGACGCTCTGACCCGAGAGCAGCCGCCGGCAGAGCGCTTCCAGTGCGGCGTTCGGCCGCCCGTCGGGCAGGCGCAGCCACTGCACCTGCAGAAACTTCTCGGGCACCCGCGCGCCAGCCTGGAGAGTCTCGTCAATGACGACCGGCAGCAGGAAGGTGTGATCGTCGGCCATGTCGAGCGTCCGCTCGACGGCGAGCCGCCATTCCCTGCGGAAATAGCCCTCGGGACGCACTTCGGTGCGGGCGGATATGAGCGGCATGAAGAAATCGCATTCGCGTATCTGCCTGCGGATCTTCTGGTCCCACGCGTCCCCGCCGTCGAGCCCGCTCTCGTCATACCAGACCTCGAGTCCCGCAGCCCCGAGAGCGTCCCTGACGGCCTTGGCTGCCGGGCGGTCTTCCGAGGCATAGCTCAGGAACACCGTGGGTGGCGGGCGGGACGGGTCCGCAGGGCCGGCGCTCGGCATCATGGCGGGAACGATCCGAGCCTACTGCGGGCTCACCAGGATCTGGTGCTTGATCAGCATGCGCACTCCGCTCGCCCAGCCTTCCTCCCCGCCGGCGAAGTTCGCTTCCTGCTCGTCGAGAATCCTGCCGGTGCGGGCGTCGCGAATGCGGATCATGATGTAGTAATCGGTCTGGGTGGCTCTGCGCACCACGCCGATGAGGGATTGCTCGGCCCCGAGCCGCAGCGCAACGTGCGCTTCGCAGCCGTCGCAATTCCTCAAGGATCTGCCGGCCACCGCAGCGGCACCCGCTTTGCTGGCATCGATGACACTGTAGCGCCCCGACTTCTCGAGTTCCTGGCGCGCCGCGCTGCTCACCTTGGCCATCATGCCGGCGCTGTTCGTGGTCTTGCCGAGGAGCACCGCCTCCGGGCTCGCATCGTCGAGCTCGAATTCGAACACCGCGATACGAACGGGAGCCCGGTGGGCGGGTTCCGTGGCCGGAACCGCGGCAGCCGCGAGACCGAGCGCCAGCAGCGCCAGCACGGCAGCGCGGCTTGCGAGGAGACGGCGATTGCGCCTGCTGGCTGCGCCCATCACTCCCAAAGCCCGGATCCTCCCCATGCGCCCGCCCATTGGCCGCCATTGTCGCCGGGGCGGGGGCGCAGGTCGAGGCGGCCGCGGCCGCTACTGCCGCAGCAGTCTCAGCTGCCAGATTTCCTTGCCGGTCGTCACCAGCAGCGGCCGCAGCGCGAGCAGGCCGGTCCGGCCGATGGCGCGTGCCAGCTGCGCGAGCTCGGCGAGCCGGGCGCTGGTTTCGGGGTCGAGCGGTGGCTCGTGCAGGCCGCTTTCGCGCATCAGCAATACTCCCTTGGCGCGCACCGCCAGCTCACCGTGGATCCGCAGATAGCACAGCATGTCGGCGAGCTGCTCGCCGCGGAAGCGCTCGCGCAGCGATTGCAGATAACGGCCCGATCGGCTGCCGAGGAAGGTACCGGAGCTGATCGATTCGAGCAGCCGCACGTTCGCATCGAGATCCGTCTCGAGCCAGTTACGCAGCAGCCGCTCGCTATGCGCGAACACCACCACGATCACGGCGGGCAGCACCAGCAGCGTCGCGAGCGTCGCGAGCACCGGCCGCACCAGCAGGAAATTGAAGCCGGCGTGCAGTAGCACCGCCACCAGCAGTCCCGGCACGATAAACCGCAGACCGCCGGCCGGCCGCCGCTCGTAGAGCGTGTTGGAGATCATCGCCAGGATCGCCGCGGTGCCCCCATGCATGATGGCCGTGCCGAAACCGCGCAGCACCTGCACCGCGAGCGAGCTTTCGGGCCGCGAGGTGAGGTAGTAGAGGTTCTCGACCACGCCGAAACCGGTGCCGATCGCAAAGCCGGCGATCCCGGCATCCACCGGCAACCCGACGCGCCGGGTGCGGATCAGGAATGCGACCGGCAGCGCCTTGAGAGTCTCTTCGATCCACGGTGAGACGTAGCGCGAGTAGGCGAGGAGTGTGCCCGGGAAATGCTCGAAGGCGAGGTTGTTACCGAGGAAGCTCGCGCCGGAGGCGAGTGCGCCGCCGGCCATCAGCATCAGCATCAACCGCAGCCGCAGCAGCCGGTAGCCGTCGAGTTGAACCAGGGCGGCGAGAAACAGCACCACCGGCACGAGCGCGATCGGCGCCCGAACCAGAAGCGCGGCGCTCACCGCGGCGCCCGTGCGCCGCTCGGTCGCATCAAAGCACCTGCAGCGACAGCATGAACTCGCTCGTGCCGAGACCGCCGCCGGCGAATCCCCGGGCCGCACCGATTGACAGCATCATCGGCTCACGGTGCAGCACGCGCAGCTGAAAGTCGAGCTGCGCGCCCACATCGCGGGCGCCGCGCCGGAACTGGCGGCTGTCGGGATCGGTCTCGAGGGCTCCGGCGAAGATCTCCGGACGCGCCCAGCTGACGTAGAAGCCGGGCGATCCGAGAGCCTCGAATCGCAGCGGCGGCAAACACCACTCGAGCATCGACTTCACCAGTGACTTTCCCTGCAACGCGTCGAGGTCGAAGCCCGGCATGCTAAGCAGCTCTCGATACCGCTGTGCGCCGCCGTGGGCTGCGCTGTCAACGTAATTGTTCCCGAAGCCGCCGAGATAGGAATTCGCTAACGGGTTTGCGTGGGACCCGCTCGACACGCTCGCGCCGCTTCGCAGCCAGATTGAGGAATGATCGAGCGGCAGCGGAAAGCCGACCTCGAAAGTGCCGGTCAGGCTCGGGATGAAGTCGCCCAGCGCACCGTAAGCGTGTGCTTTGATCGACCAGAGATGGCCCGTCTCGGCGTCCACAGCGCCGGGGGAGGCACGCGTATCGACGGCAACGACGCCGGTGTCCGCAACGAAGAGGTTGCGGCTCGGCGCCGTTACATTCTGAAAGCCGGGCAAGGTGTCGAGATCGCCGTAATAGGCGACCTTGGCGATGAAGTCCATGGTCTGTGGCGGGTCGAACACCAGCGGGCGGTCGTAGCCGATGTAGCCGTTGTAGCCGGCGAGGCTGCGCTTTGTCGGCCCGAACAAGTCGTAGAAATCCGCGCCGTTCCAGGCGGCGCCGATCGTCCAGCTCGGGAGGCGAAAATCGGCCGCGAAGTGCAGGCGCTGTCTGGAAGGCAGCGCGTGGTCTGGGCTGTAGCTCGCGTCGACGTTCAACGAGTCGAAACCGATCGGATCGCCGAAGCGGGCGTTCCCGCCCAATGCCACCGAGTCCTTGAAACCCTGGACGATCGGGATCAGCGAATCGAGCGACAGTTGTCCCGCTGGCCAGTACGCGCCCCGATGAAGGATCTGCGACTCGTACGGGATCGTCGAGGGGTTTGCCGCGACCCAGTGCTGCACCTCCGGGTACTTCTCTGCCACCTGTGCCCCGAGGAAGGTCACCGCGCTGAGGTCCTCGGTGGGGCGCGCCTCTATCACGGTGGGCACGAATCCCGTAGCGCTATAGCGAAGCACGATCAGTTGCGACTCATCGATGGGTAGCGGGCGGAAGAAGCCGATCGCCGCGTTGCTGACCGCGGCGAGTTTGCCGGACACGATCTCGTAGCGATAGATGTTCGACACTCCGGTGTAATAGCTGCTGCCGTAGAGATAACGGCTATCCTTGGAGAACACGAAACCTTCTGGTATCGCTGCTCCCATCTGGAACGTATGTAGCGGGGTCGCGTCGCCTCTGGCAAGCGCTTCGGTACTGAGAACGCGGATCTCAGTCACCCAGGGCGAACCGGGCTTGGCACCCGGACCGGATACCGATAACGACGCCAGCGTGCCGTCGGGCGAGAGGTCCAGATCGAAGGCAATCTCGCCGGGCCGGAGCACGCACAGGGTCTTCCACTCTTTGTAGGGAAATGGCACCCGAACGAGCATGGCGAAACCGTTGTTGAGCCGCAGGCCCCAAAGCGATCGATCGGTCGCGTTGTAAACGATGTCGCCGATGCGGGCGGCCCTGAGCAGCATGCGCGACTTGCCCGTATGGAGGTCGATTGCCTCGAGATTGCGGCTGGTGTTGTTGTTCGTGGTGTAGAAAAGCGTTCCGTGCTGTGGATCATAGGCGAGCGAGGTAACCGTATAGCCGCTCGGGCCTTTGACTTCTTTGAGCTCGGTCACCGAGCCGTCGCGGCGGGCGATCGACACGAGGTGCGCCACTTGGCCAGGGTACTTGACAGCGGCAAAGATCCGCGAGCCGTCGGCTGCGAGGTAGGTGCGTGAAACAGCGCCCAGTTCCCGGTGTGTCAGGTCATGGAACTCAGTGAGCGGGTGCTCCTGCGCCGCCTGCAGGTTGTGCTGCTGGAACTGATGCTCCCACCCGATCCATTGCTGCCAGGACTTGTCGAGCGGCAGACCGAAGACCCGCTGGAAGTCGTCAGCGTAATAGCGGCGGCTGCCGGCATCGCGCCGCCACCAGGAGAGCAGCCGCTGCGGACCGTAAGTGAGCGCGAGATAGTCCATGAACCGCGTTCCGTACAAGTACGCGTTGGCTCCGGTCCGGAAGTCGACCTCGGTGCCTTTCGACACCAGGCCGAGCGGGTCGTAGAACCTGGCGTTGTCCTGCACCATGGCCCGGAACACCATCTCGTCATAGCCTTCCTGCGCGCGGCCGACCCCGCCGTTCAACCACGTTTCCATGAAGACGGCGCCACCCTCGTGGTACCACCGCGGGGCCACGTCGCGCGGCACTGTCAAGTAGCTATAGAGGAGGGTCTCGGGGTGCGCGGCATCGACCGCGACCTTCCCGTGAAACAGTCGCCGGAAACGGGTGTCCTCGGGGCTGGCGCGATCCAGCATTGCAACATGGGTGAGTTCGTGCAGAGCCATCCATTTGAACTTGTCGCCGGAGGAAAGAGTCTCGTACGGATAATTCGAGGGAGCGATGTCGAGGACAATGCGGTTGCGGGGAGCCACGATAGTGCTCGCGTTGGCGAAATCGCTGAAATCCTCGAGCAGGACGTTGACGCTTCCATCGGGCACATAGTCGAAAAGGCTGCGTTGGGAAGCCAGCCCGCTGAGTAAGCCCTGGGTCGCATGCGGTACTAAGTAGCTCTCGGGGTCAAAATAGACCACCCTGAGCTCTTTCGTCTGGATGTACTCGAGATCGAGGCCGGCGACCGGAGCCGCGCACAGCACGATAACAAGTGCCGACGCGACGCAGAAAGAGCGCTGCCGCAAACTTCTTTCGTTACTCAAGATGAGGAAGTGGCCCGCCTTTAAGGCAGGCCACTTACAAGTTCTTACCGCCCACCGCGCCTGTCCGCGGTGGACTCGTTATTGTTGGGACTACTTCTGCTCAGCCGACAGCGCAGCTTTCTGCTCAGCCGACAGCGCAGCTTTCTGCCCAGCTGACAGCGCAGCTTTCTGCTCAGCCGACAGCGCAGCCTTCTGCTCAGCCGACAGGGCAGCCTTCTGCTCAGCCGACAGGGCAGCTTTCTGCTCAGCCGACAGCGCAGCTTTCTGCTCAGCCGACAGGGCAGCTTTCTGCTCAGCCGACAGCGCAGCTGCATCCGCACCAGACTTCGCAGCCGACGCATCAGCCGGGTTGGAGGCGCCAGGATTCCCGGCCTCCGTCGCCGCGGAGCTCTGATCGGACGTACTCGTCGTCGACGTGCTCGTCGTCGATGGCGGGGCATCCGCGTGGATGCGCTTCGCCTCAACGATAGTCCCAGCACCATCCTTGCCCGCGGGCGATCCGTTGAAGCTCAGGTAGGCGACCACGCCGATCGCGACTACAACGCCGCCTGCAATCCATACCGTCTTGCTAGCCATAAGAAAACCTCCCCAGAACCTCTCGAGTGATTTGCGCTCTGCAATAATTACCGTGGGATCTCAAAAAAGTTGGTTCATTGTCGGAGAACGCCGTTTCAGGGCTCCTTCGGCGCCCGGAACGTCGCTTGCCCGACCTCCTGGCTGTTCACCAGGAAAGTCACGTTTATCGCTTGGCCCGCCATCGCGACCCCGGGCAGGGGACCCATCGTCGGTGGCCCTGCGGCGGCTCTCCGAAGACCTCTGACCCGCAACGTTTGTCCATTGCTCGCGATGAGGACATCGATGGGGCTGTCCGCCACCAGATCGAGTGCCAAGCCGAGCCCGGCGTGGTCGCGGTAAAGGCTCACCTGGCCCGAAACGGGCCCGTGGTCGAGACGCACGGTGTTCACGATCGCCGGAGTGCCGGGCGCCGCCATCGTACCCGCCCCGTCGCTGGTGACAGGTTCCGAAACCTTCACGGTCTCAAACAGCACGGTTGCCGCGACCAGGGCAGCTGCAATCACGGCGGCATAACGCCAGCGAGGCTGCGACCACGAAGGCGCCGCAAGCCTCCTCGTCGAATGTGGCAGCGCAGCAAGGATCTTCGCCGCGAGCTGCGGCGGTGGCTCGGCCTTCGGCATTGCATCGAGTGCCGAGCACAGATGCCGGAGCTCCTCGTGCAGCGCGCGCGCCTCCGAGTCGGCAAGCAGGCAGCGCGCCAGCTCGGCGCGCTCGCGGCCGTCGAGCTCGCCGTCCATGTCGGCGTGGATGAGGGCGAGCTGCCGGGAGTCCACCATGTCACGACACCGCGTACTGGAACAGCTGGTCCCGCATAAGCTGGCGGGCGCTGTGAAGGCGCGATTTCACGGTCTTCTCGGGGAGCATGAGGATCTCGCCCATGTCTTCGTAACTCAGATGCATGAAGTGACGCAGCACGATCACGGTCCGCAAGTCGGGCTTGATCCGCATCAGCGCATCCTCGATCGCCCGTCCCATCTGCTCGCCCTCGGCCCGGCGCTCGGGGCCGGGCTGCCCGTCCGGCTCCTCGTCACTGATCCCGTCGGCGGGCGTGCGCGAATTGAGAACATCGAGGGCTTCATTGATCGCTATCCGGTAAAGCCAGCTGTAGAACTTGAAGTCCGGGTTGTATTTGCCCAGGTGCTCGAACGCCTTGAGGAACGTGGTCTGCGCGACGTCGCTGGCATCCTCCGGATCGCGGAGCAGCCGCAGCGCCGCATTGAAGACCGGCTTCTGATACCGCACCACGAGTTGCTCGAAAGCCGCCCGCTCGCCTCCGCGGCAACGCCGCACCAGCCTTCTATCGTCCTCGTCATTCACAAGTACTGCTCGGCATGGAAAAGGTTGGCCGGGCCAGGCTGGCTCGATGCGTGCATCGGCTGTCTTGAGGGCAGCCGTTCTCTCCGCGCCGCGCGGATTCCCCCCGAACCGCAGGCTACGCGCTTTCACCGGACATTGCATCGGCGCGGGTGTTGGAACGGGTAAGGTCCGGGCTGCCGCGGTTGCGCAGGCTGATTGCTTACCCGAATATCGAGCAGACAATGAAAGGCAACGCGCTCACGGGGGCAGCCGGGACCGTGACGGGGACGGTCCGGGGCCTGGCCGACTCGCTCCTCGGGTCCCGGGGGCGCTACGCCCCTGCCTTTGAGAACCTGATCCTGGCGCTGATCGTCTTCAGCGTTGCCTCCATCGGTATCGACACACTGCCCGGCCTGCCCGCCTGGGCCGGAAGCGCGCTGCGCGCCGCCGAGGTCGCGGTGGTGGCGGTGTTCACCTTCGAATATCTGCTGCGCATCGTCGCGGCTGGGGAAAAACTCGCATTCATCGCGAGCTTCCAGGGCGTGGTGGACCTGCTGGCGATCGCGCCCTTCTTTCTCTTCGGGTTCGACGCCCGCTGGGTGCGGGCGCTGCGCCTGCTGCGGCTGCTGCGCGTGCTGAAACTGCAGACCCACTTTCTCGAGGCGACGGTGGCCGAGCGCACCGGGGCGCTGGTCGCAAAGAATGCCGCGCTCGAGCAGGCGCAGGCGCAGCTCAAAGCAGAGCTCGAAGTCGCCCGGGCGCTGCAGCTGGCGATCCTGCCGTCGGCCTTCCCGGTACGCGCAGGCTGCGACGGCGCGGCGCGCATGATCCCGGCGACTACCATGGGCGGGGACTTCTACGACTTCATCGAGCTCCCCGCCGGGCAGGTCGGGCTCGTGACCGCCGACGTCTCCGGCCACGGCGTCCCGGCGGCATTCTTCATGGCCGTCGCGCGCACCTACCTGCGCGATCTGGCGCTGCAGCACGAGACCCCGGGCGGCTGTCTTGCGCACGCCAACGAGGCGTTGTGCACACAGAATCCGCTCGCGCTCTTCGTGACCGTTTTCTACTGCATGCTGGATCCCGCGACCGGGCTGCTCCGCTACGCCAACGGCGGCCACAACCCGCCGTACGTACGGCGCAATGATGGGGCGGTCGAGGCGCTGAACGGGGCTGCCGGCCCTGCGCTCGGTGTGCTGCCCGGTGTCGGGTTTCCCGATCACCGGCTGCAGCTGCGGCCCGGTGACCGGCTGGTGCTCTACACCGATGGCGTGACCGAGGCCTTCAACCCCGCCAACGAGGCCTACGGCGCCGAGCGGCTGATCGCCGAGGTCCGGGCAGCCGGCGACGGCGCGGCGGCGGTGCTGGTCGAGCGCATCTGCCGCAGCATCACCACCTTCAGCGCCGGCGCCCCGCAAGCCGACGACATCACGCTAACCGTGCTCGCCTGGAGGGCGCCATGATCGTGCGGTGGGAGACGCTCGCGCAGGCAACGGTGGTCATCGTCGAGGGCCGGCTCGACTTCGGCGCGTCCCCCGGATTTCAGCAGCAGCTCGAACAGGCGCTCGCCGGCGCCGGCACGCCGCCGGCGGCGGTGATCATCGACTGCGCAGCGCTCGACTACGTCTCGAGCGCCGGGCTGCGGGTGTTCCTGCTGGCGGCGCGCGAGTCGCAGCGCCTCGGTATCGGCTTTGCGCTGTGCGCGCTGCGGCCGGCGGTCCGCGAAGTGTTCGACCTGAGCGGGTTCACCCGCGTGATTGCGGTGCACCCGGACCGGCCGACCGCGCTCGAGCCCCCGTCCGCATGAAGGACCGGCACACCAAGGTCGCAAGCGACGCGGCGCAGCTGCCGCTGCTGATGCAATTCCTGCGCGAGTTCTGGTCGGCTGCCGGCCTGCCGCCGGCGCAGGCGACGGCCTTCGAGCTCGCCCTCGAGGAGGTCTTCATGAACGTCGTCAGGCACGGCTCGCCGCAGGGCACCGCGCCGTGGGTCGAGGTGTCGCTGGCGCTCACGGCAGACGGTCTGGCGATGACGGTGGAGGACGATGGCCCGCCGTTCGACCCGCTGACGCGGCCCGCGCCGGACCTGACCGCGAGCCTGCACGAGCGACCGGTCGGGGGGCTCGGCGTGTTCCTCGTGCGGCAGATGATGGATGCGGTCAGCTACCGGCGGGTCGGGGCGCGTAACCAGCTCACGATGAGCAAACGTGGCGTCAGCTAGCCAGGTAGCCAAGCGCCAGCGCGTTGCAGGAGAGATGCACGATGTTGTCGGCGATGATCAGCAGCCAGACGCTCATCCACGGCGGTCGATCCGGCGGGTAGCCGGTGGCGGCACATTCCGACCACGGCCGGTTGGTGCCCATCCAGTTCTTCATCCACACCAGGTAGCGCACCAGTCTCCAGCGGTCGATGGCGAAATGACTCGCGGCGATGGCGGCGAGCGCCAGCGGCGAGCGCGTGAGCAGCAGGAAAGGGAGGATGTAGGTGCCGACGTGGGCGAGTGCGGCCACGCTGCGCCTGGTCTTCTCGCGCGCCATCCAGTCCGACTGCAGGATGTAGTCGCCTACGGCGTGCGCCAACAGTTGATCGGCCGTGAACATGTGGCGTCTGCCGCCCCCCTTCGGGCAGTCTATACCGCCGCAGCCGGCCGGCACGATCCAATCGTGATTCGACGGGGTGCTCGCCCCCGGGATGCGGCCGTTTGCGCAATCGGTCGCCGTGGTTCATCCTGCGCCTCTAACAATCAATCCCCTCCGAGCACCCCGTGACCGCCGAATCTGGGCCCAGGGGCGAGCCAGCTCCCGCTGCCGACGTGCACCGGGCGGTGTTCCTCAGCTACGCCTCGGAGGACGCGCAGGCCGCAGCGCGCATCTGCGCCAGCCTGCGCACCGGCGGGATCGAAGTGTGGTTCGACCAGAACGAGCTGCGGGGCGGTGCCGCCTGGGATGCCGCCATCCGCCGGCAGATCAGGAACTGCGCGCTGTTCGTGCCGATCATCTCGGCCAACTCTCGCGCGCGCGTCGAGGGATATTTCCGTCTCGAGTGGAAACTCGCGGTCGATCGCTCGCACCTGATGGCCGCCGAGAAGCCGTTCCTGCTGCCAGTCGTCATCGACGATACCAGCGAGGATGACGCCCGCGTCCCCGACAAATTCCGCGAAGTGCAGTGGACCTGGATGGCGGAAGGGATCACTCCCCCATCATTCGTCGAGCAGGTGGCGCACCTGCTGGCGCACGCCGCACGCGTGCTGCCGGCCGGCATCCGGCCCGCGCCGGACGGCACGCCCGGGAGTACCTCGTCCGAGACACCGCGGACGGCGCGGCGCCCGCCGGCCCCAGCCGAC
>DASSQU010000447.1:0-2628 GCA_035702325.1 Steroidobacteraceae bacterium | reverse complement strand
AGCGCACCGGCGAGGTGGCGCTCGACATCGCCCCGCAGTTCGAGTCCGAGGAGGCGCTGGCCGCGTGCGGTACCACCATGCAGGAGCTGCTGTCCGATCCGCTCTACCGCCGGCACGTGCAGTCGCGCGGGCGGCGCCAGTGCGTCGCGGTGGGCTACTCGGACAGCAACAAGCAGGCCGGCCCGTGCGCCTCGCGGGTGATCATCCACCGGGCGCAGCACGAGCTCGCCCAGGTGCTGCTGGCCGCCGGCGAGCAGGCGGTGGTGTTCCACGCGCGCGGCGGGAGCATCGCGCGCGGCGGCGGACGTATCGACTCGCTGGTACGGGCCGCACCGGCCGGCGCCGTGGACGGGGTGCTGCGTGTGCGCGAGCAGGGTGCCACCGTCAAGCAGGGTTACGGCATGCGTCCGATCGCCATGCGCACGCTCGAGCGCGCCTTCAATGCGCTGGTGCTCACCACCGCGGCGCGCCGGCGCGGCACGCTCGCCGCCGACCCGCCGGAACACCTGGAATGCGCCGCACTGCTCGCCGCCGAGAGCCGCGCAGCTTACCGCCGTCTGGTATACGAGGAGCGCGACTTCTACGAGTACTTCCGTACCGTCACCCCGATCGACGTGATCGAGCGCATGCAGATCGGCTCGCGCGCCATCCGCCGCGCCGAGGGCGAAGGCATCGAGGCGCTGCTGCCGGTGCCGTGGGTGTTCGCCTGGTCGCAGACCCGCTGCGTGCTGCCCGGGTGGTACGGGGCGGGCGCCGGACTCGCCGCGGTGCTCGAGCGCTTCGGCGTCGCGCGCCTGCGCGAGATCAGCGCACAGTGGTACTTCCTGCGCAACCTTCTCGACGACGTGGAGACCATGCTGGCCCAGACCGACCTCGAGATCGCGCAGCACTACCAGGCGCTCGCACCTGAGCCGCTGCAGCGCTTTGCCGGGACGATCCGCGAGGAGTACCTGGTGGCCTGCCGGCAGATCCTCACCATCAAGGACTGCCGCGCGCTGCTCGACTCCGACCCGACACTGCAGCGCTCGATCCAGCTGCGCAATCCCTACGTCGATCCCATGAACCTGATGCAGGCGGACCTGCTGCAGCGCTGGCGGGCCGGCGGGCGCAGCGACCGCGACCTGTTCGAAGCGCTGCTCGCGAGCGTCGGCGGCATCGCCCAGGGTCTGCAGAGCACCGGCTGAAGGCGCCCATGAGCCGTCGCGCGCCGCATCCGGCCGTCACCATCCGCGCCGCCACCGAGGCCGACGTGCCGCTCACTCTCGCCTTCATCCGCGAGCTGGCGGTCTACGAGCGCCTGGAGCACGAGGTAGTGGCGCGCGAGGCGGATCTGCGTAGCGCGCTCTTCGGCGCACGGCCGTTCGCGGAAGTCGCCCTCGGCTGCCTCGAGGCAGTGCCGGTCGGCTTCGCGCTCTACTTCCACAACTTCTCGACCTTCAGGGGCAAGCCCGGAATCTACCTCGAGGATCTGTTCGTGCGCCCCGAGGCGCGCGGCCACGGCGTCGGCCGGCTGCTGCTCAGCCATCTCGCGCATCTGGCGCTCGAGCGCGGCTGCGCACGGCTCGACTGGGCGGTGCTCGACTGGAACGAGCCCGCCATCGGCTTCTACCGCGGCCTCGGAGCGGTGCTGCTCGATGACTGGAGGATCTGCAGGCTGACCGACACGGCGCTCGAGAGGCTGGCGCGCGGCGGATAAGCGCTCAGGCGGCTCGCCTGGTCAGGGCCGCCGGTAGACCACCCCGTCCTTCATGACGAACAGCACGTGCCCGACCGCGCCGATGTCCCGGGTGGGGTCGCCGCTCACGCCCACGAGATCGGCGCGCATCCCGGAGCGCACGCGGCCGAGATCGGCCTCGCGGCGCAGGATCTTCGCATCGGTCGCGGTCGCCGCAGTGAGCGCCTGCAGCGGCGTCATGCCATCGCGCACCATCCACTCGAGCTCGCGGTAATTGGTGCCGTGGGTGAATACCCCGACGTCGCTGCCGCAGCCGATGGTGACGCCGGCCTGCAGCGCGGCATGGAAGGCCTGAGCGGCGGCCTGCATCCCCGGCGTCGGTGGACTCGTGCCGCGCACGTAGTGCTCGAAGTACTCCCCGTACGCCTCCTCGGCGGTGAGCGTCGGCAGGTAGGCGACACCGTGCGCCGCCATGAGCCTGAACACTTCCGGGGTGCCGCCGAAACCGTGCTCGATCGTGTCAACGCCGGCCAGCACCGCGCGCCGCATGCCCTCGGCGGTGACGGCGTGCGCCGCCACCGGCCGGCCCGAGGAGTGCGCGGTCTCGACCAGCGCCCGCAGCTCCTCTTGGGAGAAGGTCGGCTGCTGCGAGCCGTCGGGTCCCCAGCGATAGTCGGCGTACACCTTGATCCAGTCGGCGCCGCGTCCGGCCTGCTCGCGCACCGCACGGATCACCTCCGGAACTCCGCTCGCCTCCTCGGCGCCCTGCGGTGTGCAGCACGCGTCCGGGCGCAGCGCGCGCGGCGCCGGCCCGTAGCTGCCGGTCGCGACGATGGCGCGCGTCGCTACGAACAGCCGCGGACCCGGGATGAGACCGTCCTCGATGGCGCGCTTGAGGGAAAGGTCCGCGTAGCCCGCGCCCTCGGTGCCGAGGTCGCGCAGCGTGGTGAATC
>DASSQU010000446.1:0-2524 GCA_035702325.1 Steroidobacteraceae bacterium | reverse complement strand
CTGCTATGGACCTGCGCCGCATTCGCCGGCGGTGTCCTGCTGCACGCGGACCGCGTGCCGCCCTGGGCGGCCGGGATCGCGCTGCTCCTCATCGCCTGGCGGCTGCTCACCGCGCACCGCGGCGGCGGCGGCGATCCCGGCGTCACGGCGCGCGCGCTGCTCGCACTCGCACTGGTGGCGATCGTGCTCGCGCGCTTTCATACCCTCAACGGGCTCGCGGCCGGCACGACGCTGCTGCTGCTGATGGCGGGGCTGAAGCTGCTCGAGACACGCGCCGCGCGCGATCAATTCATCATGGTGTCGGCGGGCCTGTTCCTGCTGCTGGCGGCCTGCCTCGACCGCCAGGAGCTCGTGCGCGCGCCGCTGTACGGTTTGCAGGCGTGGCTGTCCTGCGCCGCGCTCGCCATGGTCGCGGCGCCATCGACTTCCGCGCGTGCCGCGATTTCCCTCGCGGGCCGGGCCCTGCTGCTCGCGCTGCCGCTCGCTCTGCTGCTGTTCGTATTCTTTCCTCGACTGTCGGGGGCGTTCTGGGCGATTCCGCGCAACGATCTCGCACTGAGCGGCCTGTCCGACACCATGACCCCGGGGAGCATCGGACAGCTCGCAACCAGCTACGATCCCGCCTTCCGCGTGCAGTTCCTCGGGCCCGTGCCACCGCCGCAGGAGCGTTACTGGCGCGGACCCGTGCTGCACGAGTTCGATGGTCAGAGCTGGCGGCGCAACGCCTTCGAGCTGCGCGCGCCCGTACCGCGCCAGTACCTCGGCACCGCCTATCGCTACCGCGTGCAGCTCGAACCCAGCCGCCAACGCTGGTGGTTTGCGCTCGACACGCCGACCGCGGCTCCGGACGCGCGCGCGCGGCTCACCTACGACGATCAGATCGTCGGCGCCGAGCCGCTCACCGACCCAGTGAGCTTCGAAGTGGTGTCGTACACACAGACCCGCGGCACACAGCCGCTGGAGGCGGCGGCGCAGCGCCAGGACACGGCACTGCCGCCGGCGGGCAATCCGCGCACGCGCGCCCTCGCCGAGAGCCTGCGCGCGCACGCCGGCTCCGACGTCGCGCTGGTGCAGGCGGCGCTCGGCTATCTGCGCGACGGCGGTTTCGCATACTCACTCGAGCCGGAGCGGCTCGGCCCCGATGCCATCGATGATTTTCTCTTCAGGACACGCGTCGGCTTCTGCGGGCATTACGCCTCGGCCTTCGTGGTGCTGATGCGCGCCGCGGGTGTCCCGGCGCGGGTAGTGACCGGTTATCTCGGAGGTGAGTGGATACCCTACGGCGGCTATCTCCTCGTGCGCCAGTCAGAGGCTCATGCATGGGCGGAAGTCTGGCTCCAGGGCCGCGGCTGGGCGCGCGCCGATCCAACCGCCGTGGTCGCGCCCGAGCGGCTGCAACGCGGCATTCTCGATCTCATGCCGCAGGAGCTGTCGGTGCGCGGCCGCCTGCTGCACGCCTCGCCCTGGCTCGCGCAGTGGCTGCAGCGTTGGGACGCGGCCAACGCCTGGTGGACCAACCACGTGGTGAAATTCAATTACGACACCCAGCTCAGTATGCTGGAGCGTCTCGGCATCCGCTCGCCCGATGCACGCGATCTCGGTTGGGCCTTCGTGTTGGCGCTCTGCGGCTGGCTAGCTGTCATCGCCTGGCATGTCGGCCGCAGCATGCGCCCAACGCGCCCCGATCCGCTCGCGCGTGCTTATGCGCGCCTGTGCCGCAAGCTCGCGCACGTCGTGCCGCGTGCTCCACACCAGGGACCGCTGGATTTTGCCGCCGCGCTCAGCGCGCGCCGTCCGCAGGTGCAGGCCGCGGTACTGCCGCTGCTCACACGCTACGCCGAGCTTCGTTATGGTCCCCCAACACCGCAAACGCGCGCGCAGGACATCCGCGCGTTCCGTGAGGCGGTGAGACGGCTGTCACTGCCGCGCGGCGAGATACGTTAACTCGCAGCGGGAAATGTTAAGTCGCCGCACCACCTGCGGCTGAAATGTTAGATGCGTCGCCCGTTCCGGGCGCGCTGCCGTTCGTCGGCGACGAGAGTGAGTCCAACCCGTCGACTGCTCCACAGAACCACTGGGCAAATGCAGTGATATTGCTGCACCGCGGCTCCAAACAGGGAAACGCTATGGACCGTTTAGGTCCCGTTCAAACTGGCATCGACGCGCGTCGCCGCAGCGGCGGCTTCACGCTCATCGAGCTCATGATCACGGTCGCCATCGTGGCGATCCTGGCCGCCATCGCGCTGCCTTCCTACTCCATTTTCATGAAGAGGTCGCGGCGCGGCGATACCGAGTCGAGCATGATGGACATCGCGCAGCGCGAGCAGCAGTACCTGCTCGACACCCGCACCTATGCGCCGAATGTCGCCGCGCTCAACACCACGGTGCCGGCGGACGTGACCGCCTACTACACCATCCAGATTTGCCAGACGGCCGTGCCGTGCGCCGCACCGGGAGGTGCGCCGCCGACTTTCGTCGTCATTGCCACCCCCATCGCCGGCACCGCCCAGGCCGGCGATCCCAC
>DASSQU010000445.1:0-6808 GCA_035702325.1 Steroidobacteraceae bacterium | reverse complement strand
CCCGGGCGGAATCGGCCGCTGCCGCCGCGCCCGCTACAATGGGCGCGCACCCTATGTTCAGACGCCAGCCCAAGGACGCCGCTGCGGCGCCGGATGAGCGCCCGGGCTTCATTGCCCGGCTGCGAGCGCGCCTCAACCGCGGCGATTCCTGGCTCACGCGCGATCTCGGCCAGCTCCTGCCGGGCCGTGCGCCCGACGCCGCGGTCCTCGAGGAGCTCGAGACCCGCCTGATCGCCGCCGACGTCGGCGTGGAGGCGACCGGGCGCATCCTGGCGGAGCTCGGACGGCGCGTGGCGCGGCACGAGCTCGCCGACGTCGCCGCGCTCACCGGTGCGCTGCGCGAGGCGATCGTGGAGATCCTCGCGCCCTGCGCCCGGCCGCTGCTGCTCGACCGGGCGCGCAAACCCTTCGTGATCCTGGTGGTCGGCGTCAACGGCGCGGGCAAGACCACCACCATCGGCAAGCTGGCGCGGCGGCTCGCCGCCGGCGGCGCGAGCGTGCTGCTCGCCGCCGGCGACACCTTCAGGGCTGCCGCCATCGAGCAGCTCGAGGCGTGGGCGCGGCGCTGCGGGGCGGGGTTCGCCGCCCAGCTGCCGGGTGCCGATCCGGGCGCGGTGGTGTTCGATGCGCTCACTGCCGCGCGCGCGCGCGGCACCGACGTGCTGCTGGTCGACACCGCCGGCCGGCTCCACAGCCAGTCGCATCTGATGGAGGAGCTGAAGAAGATCCGCCGCGTCATCCAGCGCGTCGACCCGTCCGCCCCGCACGAGGTGCTGCTGGTGCTGGATGCCAACCAGGGCCAGAACGCCCTCGTCCAGGCGCAGCAGTTCCACGCCGCGGTGGCAGTCAGCGGACTCGTGCTCACCAAGCTCGACGGCACGGCCAGGGGCGGCATCGCGGTCGCGATCGCGGAGCAGCTGCGCCTGCCGATCCGCTTCATCGGCGTCGGCGAGGGCCTGGAGGATTTCGGCGAGTTCGACGCCGCGGCCTTCGCCGCCGCGCTGGTCGAGGGCCCGGAGGCCGCCCCCGGGAGCGGCACCTCATGATTGTCTTCGACCGCGTCACCAAGCGCTACCCCAACGGGCGCGAGGCGCTCAGCAACGTCAGCTTCGACGTGCACAACGGCGAGATGGTGTTCCTCACCGGCCGCTCCGGCGCCGGCAAGAGCACCGTGCTCAAGCTGATCGCGTTGCTCGAGCGGCCGAGCCGCGGCACGGTGGTGGTGAACGGCAAGAACACCCGCACGCTCAAGGCGCGGCACATCGCCGCCTTCCGCCGCCGCATCGGCGTCGTGTTTCAGGACCACAAACTGCTCGCCGACCGCCCGGTATTCGACAACGTGGCCCTGCCGCTCGCGGTCGCCGCGACGCCGCTCAAGGAGATCGACAAGCGGGTGCGTGCGGCGCTCGACCAGGTGGGACTGCTCGGCAAGGAGCGCGCGCTGCCGCTCGAGCTCTCGGTGGGCGAGCAGCAGCGCGTCGGCATCGCGCGCGCGGTGGTGAGCAAGCCGCCGCTGCTGATCGCCGACGAGCCGACCGGCAACCTCGACCCCGACCTGTCGCGCGAGGTGATGCGGCTGTTCCGGCGCTTCCAGGACGTCGGCGTCACGGTGGTGGTCGCGACCCACGACCTGCACCTGGTGCACGAGTTCGGCCAGCGGGTGATCGAGCTCGAGAACGGCAGGCTGCACGGCGGTTCGCCCGACTCGCTGCCGAGCGTGGTCGCCACCCGATGAGCCTCGCGGTCGGCAGTGCGCGCCATCTGCAGACGCTGCTGGGTTCGGCCGGCCGCCTGGCGCGCAGCCCGGTGGCGACGTTCTCGACGCTGCTCGTCATCGCGCTCGCGCTCGCGGCGCCGGCGAGCCTGCACCTGCTGGTGACGAACGCCCAGGCAGCCACCGGCAGCTTCGCCAACGCCATCGAGCTGTCGGTGTACTTCAAGACCGATGTGCCGCTCGCCAAGGCGCGACAGCTCGCCGCAGCGGCGCAGCAGCGCCCGGAAGTCGCCGCGGTCCAGCTCATCTCCGCCGACCAGGGACTCGCGGACTTCCGCCAGTACTCCGGCTTCGGCGCGGCGCTCGGCGCGCTCAAGCAGAACCCGCTGCCGCACGTGCTGCACGTGCGGCCGAAGCCGCAGGCTTCCTCCAGCGCGGCGCTCGATGCCCTGCGCCGCTACTTCGGCGCCTGGCCGGAGGTCGACCTGGTGCAGGTCGACTCGCAGTGGGTGGAGCGCTTCAATGCGATCCTGGAGCTGCTGCGCCGCGGGCTGCTGATCGCGACCGCCCTGCTCGCCCTCGGGGTGCTGGCGGTGGTCGGCAACACGATCCGGCTGGAGATCGCCGGGCGGCGCGCGGAGATCGAGGTCACCAAGCTCGTCGGCGGCTCGAACTCCTTCGTGCGGCGGCCGTTTCTCTATACCGGGCTGCTCTACGGCCTGCTCGGCGCGCTGCTCGCGTGGGCGATCATCGCCGCGTCGCTCACGGTGCTCGGCGACGCCGTCGCGTCGCTCGCGCGGCTCTACGGCAGCCAGTATCAGCTGCGCGGGCCGACGCCGCGGGAGATCGGGATATTGCTGGCGGCCGGAGCGGCACTCGGCTGGCTGGGCGCGTGGATCTCGGCCGCACGGCACCTGCGCAGCATCGAGCCGCGCGCGTGAGGCTTCAGGTGGTCGCGGCTGCGGACGCGCTGGCGACCGTCGGCTCGTGCGCGTGCTCGCTCGCCTCCATCCAGCGGCGGATGCGGCGCGCATCGGCAACGCGGGTGCGCTTGCCGTAGGAATTGAGCAGCACGATCACCACCGTGCGGTCGTCGATCACCGTCTGCATGACCAGGCAGCGTCCGGCCTGCGAGATGTAGCCGGTCTTCTGCACCACGATGTCCCAGTCCGGCCGCGAGGTGAGCGAATCGGTGCTGCGGAACCGCACTACCCGCCGGCCGACGCGCACGTCGTAGCTGCGGTCCGTGGAGTACTCGCGGATGGCGGGCACCTTGGCCGCCGCCAGCACCAGCTTGGAGAGGTCCTCGGCGCTCGCGACGTCCTCGTTCGAGAGCCCGGTCGGCTCGACGAAGCGGGCCGTCGTCATGCCGAGCTCGAGCGCCTTGGCATTCATGGCGCGCACACAGGCCTCGAGGCCGCCGGGATAGTTGCGGGCGAGCGCATGGGCGGCGCGGTTCTCGGAGGCCATGAGCGCGAGGTGCATCAGGTCGCCGCGCGTCAGGCGGGTGCCGGGCCGCAGCCGCGAGGCGGAGCCCCGCCCGTGGCTGCGGTCGTCGGCGGTGATCTCGAGCATCTCATCGAGCGGCTGCCCGGCCTCCATCACCACCAGCGCCGTCATCAGCTTGGTGATCGAGGCTATGGGGAGCGGAACGTCGGCGCGTCGCGAATAGAGGACCGAGGAGCGGGTGGCGTCCAGCACCAGTGCGGCGCTCGAGCGCAGCGCGGGGCCGGCGAGCGAGGCGCTGCCGGCGTAGTGCAGCTTGGTGCGCACCGCGACGCCCTGTGACTCGCCGGCCTGCGCGGCCGCTGCCGACAGGCAGACGAGCGTCGCCAGCGCGAAACCCCGACCCTGATTCATCGACTCCGTGCCTCGCCTGAAGCGTTTCAGTGTATCAGACCATTCCTTATGTCATGCGGACGTGACGGACTCTTGAGTTTTTGCGCGCGCGAGCCCGGTACTTTCCGCAATCGCGCTGCGCGCCGGTCATAATCCCCGCACGTCGTGATGCGCTTCGCGCCTAGCGCGGCCACAGCCAGCCGAAGGTCCCGGCGGTGAGCAGCGCGTAGATCAGGCCGTCGAGCGCCGACTTCAGCGTCAGGCTCCAGGCGCGGCGGTACCAGATCGAGAGCTGCGCAAGCGCCAGCGTGTAGGCGATGAAGGCGGTGGCGCCGGCGATCTGGAACACCCGCGGGTACGGGGCGCCGGATGCGAGCGAGCGGCTGGTGAGGTAGGCGACGAAGATGCCGACCACGATGAGGAACACGAACCACTGCGCGAGGCTGCGGTTCATGCCGATCGGCCCGTTCGGCATGACGGTGATCACCGCCACCGGCCCCTGATTGAGCTTCTCCTTGAACTCCGGAGTGCGCATCTCGCTCATGCTGCCGGCGCGCGGCAGGAAATAGTCCCCGGGCGGCAGCGCGAACGGACGCAGCGCCGCGAGCACCTCCGCTTCTCTCGGCATCCTGGGGAAGTCGCTCCTGTGCCACAGCGGCGTCATGTGGATCACCGAGCTCGCCGCGAACACGATCACCGCCGAGAGCAGGATCGGCAGCCAAAGCTGGGACAGACTGATCATGATCCCCCCCGTCTTTCAGGGTCACTCTACGCCCCGCGCACGCCTGCCGTCAGCTTGAGGGTTGCCGTTGGACCCGGATCTCGAGCGATCCCCCGCTAATGGGGGATTCCCGGAGCCAGGGTGGGCGTGCAAGCTATTGTTTACCAAAGGTCGCTGGGGCACGCTCGAATGAACTCCGGCTGTTTTTAGCACTCTAAAGACACGAGTGCTAGAATTTGCCTCCAGACGGGGAGACCTCATGACTGCAGGAACTGCGTTGATTGCACGCGCGGGCGACCCGGCGTTCGCCGGTGGGCTCGCCCTGGCGGGCCCGCTCGGGAGCCTGGACGCCTACCTCGAGCGCGTCAGCCGCATTCCCGTGCTCTCGCGCGAGGAGGAACGCACCCTCGCACAGCGCTTCCGCGAGCAGGGTGACCTCGCCGCCGCGCGGCAGCTGGTGCTGTCGCACCTGCGTTTCGTGGTGCACATCGCTCGCGGCTACAGCGGCTACGGCCTGCCGGCTTCCGACCTCATCCAGGAAGGCAACGTCGGGCTCATGAAAGCCGTGAAGCGCTTCGATCCGTCGCTCAACGTGCGGCTGGTGTCGTTCGCGGTCCACTGGATCCGCGCGGAAATCCACGAGTACGTGCTGCGCAACTGGCGGCTGGTGAAGATCGCCACCACCAAGGCGCAGCGTAAGCTGTTCTTCAACCTGCGCCGCCTGAAGAAGAACCTCGCCTGGCTCTCCGCCGAGGAGACGCTCGCTGTCGCCCGCGACCTCGGAGTCACTCCGGGCGAGGTGACCGAGATGGAAAAGCGCCTCGCGGCGCGCGACCTGTCGTTCGATCCGGCTCCGGATCTCGACGACGAGGAAGCCTACAGTCCCGCGGCCTACCTGCCCGCACCGGGCGCGGACCCTGCCGAGCACGTGGAGAGCGCCGAGAGCGCCGACGACGAGGCCGAGCGGCTGCGGGCAGCGCTCAGCCGCCTCGACGCGCGCAGCCGCGACATCGTCGAGAGCCGCTGGATGTCCGAGGGCAAGGCCACGCTGCACGAGCTCGCCGGGAAGTACGGGGTCTCGGCCGAGCGTATCCGCCAGATCGAATCGAGCGCGCTCGGCAAGCTGCGCGGGCTGATGGTCGCCGCCTGAGGCGGGGCCGCGCCGCCGGCGCGGTCCGCGCGCGGCTTGCGGGGCGGGCGCGGCGGGCGTAGCGTCCGCCGGCAAATGCGCACCGTAACCGAGTGGCTCGGCGAGTACGGCGCCAGCCACGAAGATCCCACCAACAAGCTCCTGCACTGGATCTGCGTTCCGCCGATCGTGCTCGCGGTGCTGGGATTGCTGTGGTCGCTGCCGGTCCCGGCGGCATTCGCCGGCGCCTCCCCCTGGCTCAACTGGGCGACGCTCGCCGCGGCCGCCGCGCTCACCTACTACTTCGCGCTCTCCCCCGCGCTCGCCGCCGGCATGCTCATCGGCCTCCTGGTGCTGCTGCTGGTCACCCGGGCGCTCGCGCATCTGCCGTGGCCGCTGTGGATCACTTCGCTCGCGATCTTCGTGGTCGCCTGGATCGGGCAGTTCGCGGGCCACGCCGTCGAGGGCAGGCGGCCGTCGTTCTTCAAGGACCTGCAGTTCCTGCTCATCGGGCCGTTGTGGCTGCTCGCGGCCGCGTACCGGCGCTTCAGTCTGCCGTACTGAGCGACCGGCGCCACACCTCGCGCTCGCCCCGATGCGCGGCGCGGGCTGCGGTTGCGCATGGCGTTCTAATGCTTCGGCTCCGCCGCCGCGGCGCGCACGGCCTCGGCAACCGCCTCGTGCAGCCGCTTGTCGAGCGGCTCGGGTACCAGCTCCTCGCCCTGGGCGAAGCCGGCGATCGCGCCCGCCGCCGCCATCAGCATGGCGTCGGAGAACTGCCGCGCGCGCGCCTCGAGCGCCCCCTTGAACAGTCCCGGGTAGGCGAGCAGGTTGTTGATGCCCTTGCCGTCGGCGGCGAGCGCCGCGCCGTGCTCGCGCGCGGTCAGTGGCTCGATCTCCGGGTCGGGGTTCGAGAGCGCGAGGATCACCTGTCCGGCGCGCACCCACCGCGGGTCGATGAGCCCCCTGACGCCGGTGGTGGCGATCACGATGTCGGCGCGCTGCATCAGCGGCTCGAGCCCGCAGCCTTCGCCGCCGAGCGCCGCAAGACGCGACACGGCCGCGGAATTGCGGTCGACGCCGAGGATGGCCCCGACCCCGTAGGCACGCAGCAGCCGCACGATGCCGGTGCCGGCGGCACCGAGGCCGATCTGGCCCACGACACTGCGGCGCAGGTCGAGGCGGGCATGGCGCGCGGCGTTGATGAGCGCCGCGAGCACCACCACGGCAGTGCCGTGCTGGTCGTCGTGCAGCACCGGCTTGCGCAGCCGCGTGCGCAGCAGCCGTTCGATCTCGAAGCATTCGGGTGCGGCGAAGTCCTCGAGCTGGATCGCGCCGAAGGAGGCGGCGATCCCGGCCACGATGTCCGCCACGCGCCGCGGCTCCTTGTCCGTCATGAGTATCG
>DASSQU010000444.1:0-2468 GCA_035702325.1 Steroidobacteraceae bacterium | reverse complement strand
ACCAGGATCTGGTAGGGGCCGCCCGCCGCCGCGGAGCGGGCCTCCATCGCGGCGCCGATCGCCGGGTGCGTGAGGGCCTCGAGATCCGCGCGCGCCCTGGGGTCGGAGAACACGATGTCGCGCAGCGCCGGGCGGTCGAGGTGGCCGTCGGGCGTGAGGATCCCCCGGCCGAAGCGCTCGACCAGCCGCTCGAGCGGTGGCTGCCCGGGCTCGACGACCTCACGCGCCATCTGGTCGCTGTCGAGGATCGGCACCCCGAGTGCGGCAAAATATTTCGCCGCGGTGGACTTGCCGCTGGCGATGCCGCCGGTGAGGCCCACGCGAAACGCGCGCGGCTGAGCAGTGGGGCTCATGGCGCGGGCGCGAAGAGGCCAAGGTACGCGTTCACCAGGCGATGCCCCGACACAAGCATCAGCCACCCGGCGGCCGCGAGGAACGGGCCGAAGGCGATCGGCGTACTACGCCCCTGGCGACGGATGGCGAGGAACGCGATACCGACGAGCGCACCCGTCACGGCCGCCACCAGGATCATGGGCAGCAGCATCTGCCAGCCGAGCCACGCGCCAAGTGCCGACAGGAGCTTGAAGTCCCCGTACCCCATGCCTTCCTTGCCCGTGAGCAGCCGGAACAGATGATAGACGCTCCACAGGCTGACGTAACCGGCAATCGCCCCGATCAGGCTGGAGCGCGGGTCGACGGGCACTGAGTCGCCGCCCGACGAACCCCACAGACTGAGGGTGAGCCCGGCCCACAAGAGCGGCAGCGTCAGGGCGTCGGGGAGGAGCTGATGGTCGAGGTCGATGAAGGTGAGGGCGATCAGAAACCAGGTGAGCACCATCGCAGCGAGCGCCGGCCAGCCAAAGCCGAACCTCCACGCCACGAAGCCCGAGAGAATCCCCGTGAGCAATTCCACCAGCGGATAGCGCACGCCGATCGGCTTGCCGCAGCTTGCGCAGCGTCCCCCGAGGATCAGCCAGGAGACGAGCGGGATGTTCTGCAGCGCCGCGATCGGCGCCTTGCAGCTCGGGCAGGCGGAGCGGGGCACGACCAGGTTGAACCGCTCGTGCGGGCGTGCGGCCGGCAGCGTCGCGGCGGCGTCGGCATCGCTCAGCCCCGCGCACTGCTCGCGCCACTCGCGGTCGAGCATGATCGGCAGGCGGTAGATGACCACGTTGAGGAAGCTGCCGACCGCAAGCCCGAGCACGACGGAAGCGCCGACGAACAGGGCAGGCGAGGCCGCGAGCAGCGCGATCACCGACATGAGAGTCCTCGTCCTTCAATGAAAACGCCGCGCAGGGCGCGGCGTTCTCCCAGTCGTGGGCGCGGTTCGGGTCTCAGACCACCGAGCCGAGCTTGAAGATCGGCAGGTACATCGCGATCACGAGGCCGCCGACGAGTACCCCGAGGACCACCATGATCATCGGCTCGAGCAGGCTCGACATCGCATCGACCGCGTTATCGACCTCCGCCTCGTAGAAGGTCGCAACCTTGCCCGACATCTCATCGAGCGACCCCGACTCCTCGCCGACGGCGATCATCTGGTTCACCATGTTGGGGAAGAGTCCGGTCTGCTCCATGGCGCGCTGCAGACGCTGCCCCGTAGCGACCTCGTCGCGCATCCTGAGAACCGCGGTTTCGTACACGATATTGCCCGTTGCTCCGGCGACTGAGTCGAGCGCCTCGACCAGCGGCACGCCGGCCGCGAACATGGTCGACAGCGTGCGGGCGTAACGCGCGATCGCCGCTTTGTTGAGGATCGGGCCGATAACCGGGACTTTCAGGATGACGCGGTCGAGAAACTCGCGCATGGCTCTGGAGCGCTTCTTGAAATACGTGAAAGCGTAGACCGCGGCCCCGATCACCAGGGCGATGAAGATCCCGTCGTGCTTCACGACGCCGGACAGGTTGATGACCATTTGGGTGAACGCCGGCAGATCCGCGCCAAAGCCCTTGTAGAGGCTCTCGAATTGGGGGATCACGAAGATCAGCAGCACGATGGTCACCACCACGGCGACCACCAGCACTGCTGCGGGGTAGAAGAGTGCCTTTTTGACCTTCTTTTTCAGCGCTTCGGTCTTCTCCTTATAGGTAGCCACCTTGTCGAGCAGCGACTCGAGTGCGCCGGCCTGTTCGCCCGCTTCCACCAGATTGACGTACAAGTCGTCGAAGTAGAGTGGATGCTTGCCAAGCGCCTCGTGGAGTGAAGTGCCCCCCTCGACATCGGCCTTGACGTCGAGAATCAGCTTCTGCATCGAGGCTTTCTCGTTGCCGCTGCCGACGATCTCGAATGCCTGCACCAGCGGAATGCCGGCCGCCAGCATGGTGGCGAGCTGGCGGCTGAAGACTGCGATGTCGCCGGGATTAACCTTGCCGCCAGCGCCGACCTGACGCTGCTTGCGGATGCGGGAGGGCGCGATGCCCTGGCGGCGCAGGTCCGCGCGCAACGATGCCTCGTCCGGCGCCAGGCT
>DASSQU010000443.1:0-2298 GCA_035702325.1 Steroidobacteraceae bacterium | reverse complement strand
GATCGATGCGCGTGAGCTCGGCGATGCGCGCGAGCGGCCAGCCGGCGCGGAACGCATCCGCCACGTACAGGATGCGGTCGGGGCCGGGGGCGCGCAGCTCGTGCGCGAGGCGGTCCTGGGACTCGTCGCTCAGGGGCAGCGCGAGCCGCGGCGAGAGTCCGTCGAGCCCGGTCTCCAGAGCGCGCAGCGCCTTCTGCAGCGACTCCTGGAAGGTGCGGCCGATCGCCATGACCTCGCCGACCGACTTCATCTGGGTCGTCAGGCGGTCGTTGACCGCGGGGAATTTCTCGAAGGTGAAGCGCGGCACCTTCACCACCACGTAGTCGATCGACGGCTCGAAGGACGCCGGGGTGGCACCCCCGGTGATGTCGTTCCGCAGCTCATCGAGCGTGTAGCCCACCGCGAGCTTGGCGGCGACCTTGGCGATCGGAAAGCCGGTCGCCTTGGAGGCGAGCGCGGAGGAGCGCGACACGCGCGGGTTCATCTCGATGACCAGCAGCCGCCCGTCCTGCGGGTTGACGGCGAACTGCACGTTGGAGCCGCCCGTGTCGACGCCGATCTTGCGCAGCACCGCCACCGCGGCGTCGCGCATGCGCTGGTACTCCTTGTCGGTGAGGGTGAGCGCCGGGGCGACCGTGATCGAGTCGCCGGTGTGCACGCCCATGGGATCGAGATTCTCGATGGAGCACACGACGATGCAGTTGTCCCGGTGGTCGCGCACCACCTCCATCTCGAATTCCTTCCAGCCGATCACCGATTCCTCCAGCAGCACCTCGCCGGTCGGCGAGGCGTCGAGGCCGCGCGCGACGATCTCTTCGAGTTCCTCGCGGTTGTAGCCGATGCCGCCGCCGCTGCCGCCGAGCGTGAACGAGGGGCGCACCACCAGCGGATAGCCGATCTCGCCGGCGATCGCCAGCGCCTCATCGAGACTGCGGGCGATCTGCGACTGTGGCGTCTCGAGGCCGATCTCGCGCATCGCATTGCGGAACAGCTCGCGGTCCTCGGCCATGTCGATGGCAGCGCGCGAGGCGGCGATCAGCTCGACCTCGAATCTCTCCAGCACCCCCTCGCGCACCAGGTCGAGCGCGGTGTTGAGGCCGGTCTGGCCGCCCATGGTGGGCAGCAGCGCATCCGGACGTTCCTTCTCGATTATGCGTGCCACGGTGCGGGCGTTCACCGGCTCGATGTAGATGGCATCGGCCATCTCCGGGTCGGTCATGATGGTCGCGGGGTTGGAGTTGACCAGGATGACGCGGTAGCCCTCTTCGCGCAGCGCCTTGCACGCCTGGGCGCCGGAGTAATCGAATTCGCACGCCTGGCCGATGACGATCGGACCGGCGCCGATGATCAGGATGCTTTCGATGTCGGTCCGCTTGGGCATCAGCGGCCGGCAACGTGCTGGCGCAGGGTGTCCTCGGCCAGCTTCAGCTGCGCCTGCAGGCGGCGCAGCATCAGGTGGTTGAAGCGCTCGAACAGCGGCTTCATGTCGTGCGGGCCGGGGCTCGCCTCCGGGTGGCCCTGGAAGCCGAACACCGGACGCTCGCTGAAGGCGAGCCCCTGCAGCGAGCCGTCGAACAGCGAGCGGTGCGTCGGCTTCACGTGGGCCGGGAGCGTCGACTCATCGACGGCGAAGCCGTGATTCTGGCTGGTGATGAACACCCGGCCCGAATCGAGGTCCTGCACCGGGTGGTTGGCGCCGTGATGGCCGAATTTCATCTTCACCGTACGGGCGCCGGCGGCGAGGCCGAGGATCTGATGGCCGAGGCAGATGCCGAACACCGGCAGGTCGGTCTCGAGAAAGGCGCGCACCGCCGCGATCGCGTACTCGCACGCCTCAGGATCTCCCGGCCCGTTGGAGAGGAACACGCCGTCGGGCTCGAGGGCGAGCGCATCGGCTGCCGAAGTCTGGGCCGGCACCACCGTCATGCGGCAGCCGAAATCGGCCAGTACGCGCAGGATGTTGCGCTTGATGCCGAAGTCGTAGGCGACCACGTGCAGGCGCTGCTGCGAGCGGATCGGCGGGCGCTCGGCTGCGGGCCAGATGCTGCCCTCGTTCCACTGGAAGATGCGCTTGGTGCTCACGACCTTCGCCAGGTCCATGCCCGTGAGGCCGGGAAATTTGCGCGCCGCCTTGATTGCGGCCGCCTCGTCGAGCTGCTCGCCAGTCATGATGCAGCCGGCCTGCGCACCCTTCTCGCGCAGGATGCGCGTGAGCTTGCGGGTGTCGATGCCGGCGATGGCCACCAGCCGGCCGCGCTCGAGAAATTCGGGCAGCGACTCGCTGAGGCGCCAGCTGCT
>DASSQU010000442.1:0-6877 GCA_035702325.1 Steroidobacteraceae bacterium | reverse complement strand
GCGCCCTCGCAGTGCTCGTCGGCGCGCCGGCCTTCGCCGCCGAGCTCACCGAGGGCAAGGACTATCGCACGCTCACGCCGCCGCAGCCGACCGGCAGCCCGGGGAAGATCGAGGTCATCGAGTTCTTCTCCTACGGCTGCCCACACTGCAGCGAGTTCTACCCGCTCATCAGCGCCTGGGCGGCGCGGCTGCCGAAGGACGTGGCGTTCAAGCGGGTCGCGGTCGGTTTCGGCCGGCCGGCGTGGGTGAATCTCGCGCGCGCCTACTACGCGCTCGAGTCGACCGGCGATCTCGCCAAGCTGGATGGTGCGGTATTCCATGCCATCCACGCGGAGCACCAGGCGCTGTTCGACGAGGAGAGCATTGCACGCTGGGTCGGTGAGCACGGCGGCAACGCCGCGCAGTTCGCCAACGCCTACGCCTCCTTCAGCGTCAACAACGAGACCTTCCAGGCCGACGAGATGACCGAGAGTTACCGCGTGGATGCGGTCCCCACGCTGGCGGTAAACGGCAAATACGTGGCGATCGGCGGTTCCTTCGCCGAGCTGCTCGATCACGCCGACAAGCTGATCGCCCGGGTGCGGGCCGAGACGCCGGGCGCCCGGGCGCCGGCCAGGACCGGCAGATGAGTCCGCGGCGGCGCGCCGGCCCCTACCGGCGCGCCGCGCGCCGCGGCCGGCTTCAGCCGCCGGGTGCCGTCCCCGGGGCGTCGAGCACCAGCTGACCGTTCCTGACCGGGATGCGCTTGCCCGGGTCGTGGTCCATCTTCACCGTCGCCTCGCGGCCCTCGAGGCGATAGCGCACCTCGTAGCCGGTACGCTTCTCCGAGCTGTCGTACACCGTGGCGCACTTTTGCTCGGTGGTGGTGTAGGTGTTGCGGTCCTGGAGATTCTTCTGGATGCGATTGCCGGCGTAGCCGCCGCCCGCAGCTCCCGCGATGGTCGCGAGGTCGCGCCCGGAGCCGCCGCCGATCTGATGGCCGACGACCCCGCCGATCACCGCTCCGGCCACCGTACCGAGAATCTGGTGCTGGTCCTCGACCGGCGCCTGCCGGGTGACCGCCTCGTCGTGACATTCCTGCCGCGGCGTGCGCACGGTACGCGTCAGCGGCCGCACCTCGAGCACCTGGGCGTACTCGGGGCCCCGATGCAGCAACTTGAAGCCCGCGGCCGCGGTCGCACCGACGGCGACGAGCGCTCCGATCACCACTCCCGTTGCGAGGGATCTGTTCATCGTTCCTCCTGTCTCTGCGCGGCGCGGAGCGCCGCACTCCGGGGAGATATTTTACCCGCCGGTAGAGCGCTGCCGAGCGCTGCGTGTCAGCTGTCTCGATCTGGCGACAGACCCGCGGCGAGCGGGGCGCGCGCCAGCTCCAGCAGCGGGCTGCCTTCGGGCACGCGGGCACCGGGCGCGAAATGAATCATCTGCACCGTGCCTGCCCAGGGCGCGGTAATGGTGTGCTCCATCTTCATCGCCTCGATGACCATGAGCGCGTCGCCGGCCTGCACCTCCTGTCCGACCTCGACCGCGACCGCAACGACCACGCCGGGCAACGGGGTGGTGAGGCTGCCGCCGCCGGCGCTCGCGGTGAACTCGCGCGTGCGCGGGTCCTCGATCAGGAACTCGTAGTGCCCATCCTCGTCCCAGAGCGAGAGGCGCGCGCCGTCGCGGAAGCAGCGCGCCTGGCGGCGCCGTCCGTCGATGCAGACCGCGATGGCGTCCGTGACCGGGCCGCCGGTGCCCGCTGTGCCGGGGCCGGCGAGACTCGCAGCCTCGAGCGTGAGCGCGGGACCTGCATCGACCGCCGCCGCGGCGAGCCGGCCCTGGTGGCAGGCGATCTCGATCGCATGCGTGTGACCGGCCGACGTGAGTGTGTAGCTGATGCGTGCCGGGAGATTCGGAATGAAGCCGTCGCGTTCCGCCCAGGGTCCGCCCGCGGCAGGGCGGCCGGCCGGCTGCGGCGGCGCGAGCTGGATGGCGAGCGCTGCGAGCACGAGCACCTCCGGCCCGGGCGGGCGTATTGCGGCGAACGCGGCGAGCTCGCGGTCGCTGAGCCCGATGTCGTGCCGCACCTCGAGGAAGCGCGGGGCCCGCAGCAGCTGCGCCAGGAAGCGCTCGTTGGTGCGCACCCCGGCGCAGCGCGTCCGGGTGAGCGCCTGCGCCAGAATGCCGGCCGCCTGCTCCCGGTCGGCGCCGTGAGCGATGACCTTGCCGAGCAGCGAGTCGTAGCAGTCGGGCACGGTGTCGCCGCCCGCAAAGCCCGCATCGACGCGCACCGCTTCGAGCTCGGGCCACTCGAGCAGCGCCAGCCGCCCGGAGCTCGGGAGAAAGTCCCGTGGCGGATCCTCGGCACAGACCCGCGCCTCGATCGCATGGCCCGCGAACCGGATCTCGTGCTGCGCGAGCGGCAGCGGCTCGCCGCTCGCGACGCGCAGCTGCCACTCCACCAGGTCGAGCCCGGTCACCGCTTCGGTCACGGTGTGCTCGACCTGCAGCCGCGTGTTCATCTCCAGAAAAAAGAATTCGCGCCCGTCGAAGAGAAACTCGACCGTGCAGGCGCTCACGTAGCCGATGGCGCGCGCCACGGTGAGCGCCGCCGCCCGCAGCCGCTCGCGCAGCTCATCCGGCAGCGCCGGAGCCGGCGCCTCCTCGATCAGCTTCTGGTGGCGGCGCTGCAGCGTGCAGTCGCGGTCGCCGAGGTGCACGCAGTTGCCGTGGGTGTCGGCGAACACCTGTACTTCGAGGTGCCGCGGCGCGGCCAGGTAGCGCTCGAGGAGCAGCGCGCCGTCGCCGAAGGCGCTCGCGGCGAGCCGCCGGGCGGCGGCGAGCGCCGCGGCGAGCTCGCTCTCGGCGCGCACGATCTGCATCCCCTTGCCGCCGCCCCCGGCGGCCGGCTTGACGATGAGCGGCAGGCCGACGCGGCGCGCCGCCGCGGCGAGCTGGGGAAGCTCCTGCTCCGGGCCGGCGTAGCCCGGCAGCATCGGCACCCCAAGGGCTGCCAGGCGCGTCTTGGCATCGATCTTCGAGCCCATCGCGGCGATCACCGCCGGCGGGGGCCCGACGAAGGTGAAGCCGGCATCGAGGCAGGCCTGGGCGAACGCGGCGTTCTCCGCGAGGAAGCCGTAACCGGGATGGATGGCGTCGGCGCCGGTGGCGCGCGCCGCAGCGAGCAGGCGCTCGATGTCGAGATAACTCTCGCGCGCCGGCGGCGGGCCGATCGCGACCGCCTGGTCCGCCGCGCGCACGTGGCGGGCGCCGGCATCGGCTGCGGAGAACACCGCGACCGTCCCTACGCCCAGGCGCCGGGCGGTGCGGAAGATGCGGCAGGCGATCTCGCCGCGATTGGCGACCAGCAACCGGCGCAGCATGCGCGTCACATCCGCAAGACGCCGAAGCGGGTCGGCTCCAGGGCCGCGTTGCGTACCGCCGCGAGCGAGAGCGCCAGCACGCGGCGCGTCTCGGCCGGGTCGATCACGCCGTCGTCCCACAGCCGCGCCGAGGAGTAGAAAGGGTGTCCCTGGCGCTCGTACTGCTCGCGGATCGGGCGTTTGAAGGACTCCTCCTCCTCCGCCGGCCAGCCGTGTCCGCCGCGGGCCAGCTGATCGCGCTTCACGGTCGCGAGCACGCTCGCCGCCTGCTCCCCGCCCATCACCGAGATGCGCGCGTTCGGCCACTGGAACAGCAGCCGCGGCGAATAGGCGCGGCCGCACATGGCGTAATTGCCCGCGCCGTAGCTGCCGCCGATGATCACGGTGAGCTTCGGCACGCCGGCGCAGGCGACCGCGGTGACGAGCTTGGCGCCGTCGCGCGCGATGCCGCCGGCCTCCGCCTTTCTTCCCACCATGAAGCCGGTGATGTTCTGCAGGAACAGCAGCGGCACCCCCTCGCGCGCGCACAGCTCGATGAAGTGCGTGCCCTTGAGCGCGCTCTCCGAGAACAGCACGCCGTTGTTGGCGAGGATGCCGACCGGGTAGCCCGCGAGGTGCGCGAAGCCGCATACCAGGGTGGTCGCGTAGAGCTCCTTGAACTCGTCGAATTCCGATTCATCGACCAGACGGGCGATCACCTCGCGCACGTCGTAGGGCCGGCGCAGGCTCGCCGGCACTACGCCGTAGAGCTCGGCGGGGTCGCACGCCGGGGGGCGGGCCACGTGCGGCGGGGCCGTGTCGGGCCCCGGCCTCAGACGGGCCACGATGCGCCGCGCGATGGCGAGCGCGTGGGTGTCGTTCTCCGCGTAGTGGTCGCACACCCCGGACTCGCGGCAGTGCACATCCGCTCCCCCGAGGGTCTCGGCGTCGATGTCCTCGCCGGTCGCGGCTTTCACCAGCGGCGGACCGCCGAGGAATACCCGGCCCTGGTTGCGCACGATGACGTTCTCGTCGGACATCGCCGGCACGTAGGCGCCGCCCGCGGTGCACGAGCCGTGCACCACCGAGATCTGCGCCACACCCAGGCCGGAGAGCGTCGCCTGGTTGTAGAAGATGCGCCCGAAGTGCTCGCGATCGGGGAACACCTCGTCCTGCGCCGGCAGGAACGCCCCGCCGCTTTCGACCAGGTAGATGCACGGCAGGCGGTTGTCGCGGGCGATCTCCTGAGCGCGCAGATGCTTCTTCACCGTGATCGGGTAGTAGGTTCCGCCCTTGACGGTCGGGTCGTTGGCGACGATGACGCACTCGCGCCCGGCCACCCGGCCGATGCCGGTGACCAGGCCCGCGCAGGCGATGTCGCCGCCGTACATGCCATGGGCGGCGAGCTGCGAGAGCTCGAGGAAGGGGCTCCCCGTGTCGAGCAGTACCCCGATGCGCTCGCGCGCCGTCAGCTTGCCGGCGGCCCGGTGCCGCTCGGTCGCGGCCTTCGATCCGCCACGCGCCGCGCGACCCACCTCGCGCTTGAGCTCCTCGGTGAGCGCCCGCAGGGCGCGCTCGTTGTCGCGGTAGTCCGCGGATGTGAGGTCGACCCGGGTGCGGATGCGAGGCATGGCGACTTGCCAGAGTTGCCGGTTTGTCCGACAATCATACGATCTTGACCTCAGGGAAGGCAAGCCATGACCACGCTCGACTGTACCGACAGCGATTTCGGTCTCGGCGAAGAGCTCGAGGAGATCCGCCGCCAGGTGCGGCGCTTCGCCGCCGCGCACATCGCCCCGCGCGCCGCGCAGATCGACCGCAGCAACGAATTTCCGCGCGACCTGTGGCCGGCGCTCGGCGCCCAGGGGCTGCTCGGCATCACCGTGCCGGAAGAGCTCGGCGGCGCCGGGCTCGGCTATCTCGCGCACGTCGTCGTGATGGAGGAGATCTCGCGCGCCTCGGGCTCGGTCGGCCTCTCCTACGGGGCGCACTCCAATCTGTGTGTGAACCAGCTGCGCCTCAACGCCAGCGACGAGCAGCGACGGCGCTACCTGCCGAAGCTTCTGAGCGGCGAGCACGTGGGGGCGCTCGCCATGTCGGAGCCGGGCGCGGGCTCGGACGTGATCTCGATGCAGCTGCGGGCGGAGAAGCACGCCGGCGGCTACCTGCTCAACGGCCGCAAGATGTGGATCACCAACGGCCCGGATGCCGACGTGTTCATGGTGTACGCCAAGACCGACCCGGGCGCCGGGCCGCGCGGCATCAGCACGCTGATCGTCGAGCGCGGCACGCCGGGCTTCAGCACCGCCCCGAAGCTCGACAAGCTCGGCATGCGCGGCTCGGGCACCTGCGAGCTGGTGTTCGAGAACTGCCCGGTGCCGGCGGGAAACCTGGTGGGCAGCGAGAACGGCGGCGTGCGCGTGCTGATGAGCGGACTCGACTACGAGCGCGTGGTGCTCGCCGGCGGCTCGCTCGGGCTCATGGCGGCGGCGCTCGACCTGGTGCTGCCCTACGTGCGCGAGCGGCGCCAGTTCGGCCAGCCCGTCGGCACCTTCGAGCTCATGCAGGGCAAGCTCGCCGACATGTACGCTGCGCTCAACGCCGCGCGCGCCTACGTCTATGCGGTGGCGCGCGCCTGCGACGCGCGCACCGCACGGCGGCGCGATGCGGCGAGCTGCATCCTGTTCGCCGCCGAGCGCGCCACCCACGCGGCGCTCGATGCCATCCAGGCGCTCGGCGCCAACGGCTACAGCAATGACTACGCGGCCGGCCGGCTGCTGCGCGACGCCAAGCTCTACGAGATCGGCGCCGGCACCCAGGAGATCCGCCGCATGCTGATCGGCCGCGAGCTGTTCGAGGCGGCGGCGTGAGCGTCGAGTTCGCCCCGCTCATTCTCGAGCCCGCCTATCGCAAGGTGGCGGCGGCGATCGGCGCGCGCATCCGCTCGCGCACGCTGCGCGAGGGGGAACGGCTGCCGCCGGAGACCGAGCTCGCGCGCCAGTTCGGGGTGAACCGCTCGACGGTGCGCGAAGCGCTGCGCGAGCTCGAGAGCCGCGGCCTGGTGAAGCGCCGCCCGGGCTCGAAGCTCATGGCCGTGAGCCGCCCGCACCGCGGCACGGTTGCCGCGGGGGTGAGCGATGCACTGCTGCTGCACGACGTCACCGTGCGCAACGTGTGGGAGGCGCTCACCATGCTCGAGCCGCCGCTCGCCGCCGCGGCCGCACGCGCCCGCACGGCGCCCGACCTGACGCGCATCACCGCCGCCGCACAGGCCTTCGGCGCCGCGCACGGCGCCACCGAGGAGGCGGTGCACCGCAGCGCGGAGTTCTTCCGCTGCCTCGGCGAAGCGACTCACAACCCGGTGCTCGGGCTCGCCCAGGAGCCGCTGCTGCAGCTGCTCGAGCCCAGCCTGCGCGTCATGATCGGCAAGGTGCCGCAGGCGCGCTCGCGCATCGCCACCGCGCAGCGCCATCTGCTGGCGGCGCTCGAGGCGCGCGACGCGGACGCCGCCCGCGAGTGGATGGCGCGCC
>DASSQU010000441.1:0-2594 GCA_035702325.1 Steroidobacteraceae bacterium | reverse complement strand
GGCCGGGCGGGGGCAGCGTGAGGCCGCGCTGCCGGGCGCGGGCCTCGAGCTCGCCCGCCCGATGGCGCAGCGCCGCGACCTCGACCACCTCGGCGGCGAGCCCCGAGAGCTCGACGCCGGCGGCGCTCTGCGCGGCGCTCTGCGCCGGCGCGTGACGCCCGGGCGCCCGGGCCTCAGGAGCGGACACGGAGGTTCTCCGGGTCGAGCCGGTGGGCACTCGTGATCTCGACGGGGATGGAGAGGCCATGGACCGGGGACACCGCGAGCAGCCGCTCGCCGAGGCGGCGGCGGCCGCCGGCAAGGAGCGCGAGAGCGATCCAGCCGCCGAACTCCACCGACGGCGTGCAGGAGGTCAGGTAGCCCTCGCTCGCGGCAGGCGAGCCGTGGGCGAGGAGCTGCATGCCGTTGCGCAGCGGGCGCGCGCTCTCGAGGGGACGCACGCCGACGAGCTGCAGGCGATCCGCGGCGGTGAGGCCGGGGCGCAGCGCGAGCGTGCGGCCGATGAAATCCCCGCTCTTCTTCAGCAGCCGCTCGAGCCCGAGGTCGGCTGCGGTCGTGTTGCCGTTGAGCTCCGCGGTGGTCACATGGCCCTTCTCGATGCGCAGCGTGTTGAGCGCATCGAGTCCGTAGGGGGCTAATCGGAAGGGCCTCCCGGCCTCGAGCAGGGCCGTCCAGGCCGTGAGCGCGTGCGCGGCCGGCACGGCGAGCTCGTAGGCGAGCTCGCCCGAGAAGGAGATGCGAAATACCCGCCCCGGGATCCCGGCGATCGTGGCCGCGGAGACCGCCATGAACGGGAAGGCCTCGTTGGAGAGGTCGAGACCTTCGACCACCTTCGTCACCACTGCGCGCGCGCGCGGGCCGGCGACCGCGAACTGCGCCCACTGGTCGGCGACGTCGGTCACCACCACGTCGAGCTCGCGGCACACGGTCTGCAGGTGAAACTCGAGGTGCTCGAGCACCGCGGCGGCGTTCGCGGTGGTCGTGGTGAGGAGAAAATGGCCGGCCGCGAGGCGCGACGTCGTACCGTCGTCGAGCAGCATGCCGTCCTCGCGCAGCATGATGCCGTAGCGCGCGCGCCCGACCGCGAGCGTGGAGAAGGTATTGGCGTAGACGAAGTCGAGGAAGCGCCCGGCATCGGGTCCCTGCACGTCCAGCTTGCCGAGTGTCGAGACATCGGTGAGGCCGACCGAGGCGCGCACCGTGCGGGCCTCGCGCAGCACCGCGTCCCAGCCGGCGCGCGCGGCGTAGGCGAGCGGACGCAGCCACAGCCCGGTGCTGGCGAAGGTCGCGCCGGCCGCTTCGTGCCATTCGTGCAGCGGCAGGCGGCGCCGCGGCCGGTAGTGCGGGCCGACCTCGCCGCCGGCGAGCGCCGCGAAGGGCACCGGGGTCGCAAACGGCCGCGGCCGCGACTCGCCGACTCTCTCCAGCGGCTCGCCGCGCGCCGCCGCGAGCACGGCGCTGCCGAGGAGGCCGCCGATGCGACCCTGGTCGGTCGCCATGCCGTGGGTCGTGAAGCGCTTCATGTGCTCGACGTGCCGATAGCCCTCGCGGCAGGCGAGGCGCACGTCGGCGGTGGTCACGTCGTTCTGCAGGTCGACGAAGGCCTTGCCGGGCGCCGCGACTTCCCACAGCGGCTCGAGCGGCGTCGCCTCGGGATCGGGAGGCAGACCGGATCCGGGGACGGTCGCCGCGGCGCGCCCGAGCTCGGCGGCGATCGCCGCGGCCGCGCTCGCACCGTCCTGCGCCGCCGCCGCGAGTCCGCTCAGGCCGCGCACCGCGCCGGCGAGCCTGCCGAAGCGCGGCTCGAGGGCGGCGGTGAAAGCGGCGATCGGCTGGCGCCATTCGAGCGGCGCGCCAAGCTGCACGGCGAGCGCAGTCGCGGGCGTGTAGCCGCCCGAGACGCCGAGGCTGTCCGCCTCGAGCGAGCGGCGCTTCGCGCCGCTCCGCGCCGCGATGCTCACCGTGCGCACCGCCTGCCAGCCCGAGACCGCGGCGACCACGGCGCCCGCATGCACCTCGATGCCGAGCCCGCGGGCGCGGTCGGCGGCGAGCGAGCGCTCGCGCGGATCGATCACCCCGGCGCAGGCGACCCCGAGGGCGGCGAGGGCGAACACCGCCTCGTATGCGGCGTCGTTATTGAGGAAGAAGGCCGGGCGGTGCCCGATCGCGACGCCGTAACGTCGCAGGTAGCTGGCGGCGGCGCCTGCGAGCATCACGCCGGGCAGATCGTTGCCCGGGAAGGCGATGAGCCGCTCCGCGGCCCCGGTGGCGAGCAGCACGCGCTTCACGCGCAGGATCCACAGCCGCTCGCGCAGCGCGCCGCAGCGCTCGCTCCCGGCGCGATCGAGCGACTCGAGCAACCCGAACACCCCGTGGCCATAGGCTCCGAGCACGGTGGTGCGGGGCAGGCAGCGCACCGCGGGCAGTGAGGCGAGCCGCGCGCCCGCCGCCTCGCGCCACTCGGACCAGCGCGCGTCCAGGAGCGAGCCGCCGCCGAGGACGACGTCCCGCTCGGCGAGCACGACCCGCAAGCCGCTCTCGCCGAGGCGGCAGGCGGCCGCGAGGCCCGCGGTTCCGGCGCCGGCCACGAGCAC
>DASSQU010000440.1:0-2081 GCA_035702325.1 Steroidobacteraceae bacterium | reverse complement strand
GGATGATGGCGAGCAGGCGTTGCAGCATCGCGGCGCTCCGTCAGTCGACGCGCTTGTGCAGCCGCCGCCAGGTGACGCCGAAGAACACCGCCCCGACGGCCAGCATGAACGCCATGTTCGGCAGCAGCACCGGCCAGACGTCACCGGCGAGAAATACCGTCTGCAGCGACACGTTCATGTAACGCGCCGGCACCAGGAAGGTCACCGGCTGCAGCCAGGCCGGCATGGAGCGGATGTCGAACAGAAACCCCGAGAGAATCATGGCCGGCAGATAGCCCGTCATGAGCCCGAGCTGCGCGGCGGCCATCTGCGAGCGCATGGTGACCGAGATCAGCAGTCCCTGTCCGAGCGCCGGAAACAGGAACACCGCCGACACCAGCCCGAGGGTGAGCAGCGAGCCGCGCAGCGGCAGGTGAAACAGCACCAGCGCCGTGAGCACGCACACCGCCATCGACAGCATCGCCAGCACGAAGTACGGCAGGGTCTTGCCGATCAGGATCTGGCCGCGCGTGAGCGGGGTCGCGTACAGCGCCTCGAGCGTGCCGCGCTCGTACTCGCGTGCGATCACCAGGGAGGTGAGCAGCGTCCCGAGCAGCGTCATGATCACCGTCATCGAGCCCGGGATCAGGAACCAGCGGCTGATGGCGTTGGCGTTGTACCAGAAGCGTGGCGTTACGCTCAGTGCCGCGGGGGGCACGCTGCCCTGCTCCCGCGCCCGCCCGGCGAGGAAGCCGTTCCAGATCTCCTCCACGTAGCCGTGCACGTAGTTGGCGGTGTTGGGTTCGGCGCCGTCGACGAGCACCTGCACCTGGGCGCGGCTGCGCTGCGCTTCGAGGCGCCGGCCGAACTCGCCGGGGATGACGATGAGCGCCTTGACCTGCTGGTCCTGCAGCAGCCGCTCACCGCTGCGCCGGTCGGATGCCGGCACCGCCAGGAACCACCTCGAGTGGGTGAAGCTGGCTGCCAGCTGCTGCGCGGCCCGGCCGCCGTCCTCGCACACCACCGCGATCTTCACCACCGTGGTGTCGAGCGAGATGCCGTAGCCGAACAGGAACAGGAAGGTGAGCGGCAGTACCACCGCGATGATCCAGCTGGAGGGATCGCGGGTGACCTGCTTCGCCTCCTTGAGCATCACCGCGGCAAGTTGCTGCCACCAGGAGCGCAGCCGCGCCGTCCGGCTCACGCGGCCTCCCCTTCGATGAGCGCGATGAAGGCGTCCTCGAGCGTCGGCTCGGGGCGCGCCGCCGTGCGCACCCCCGCCTTGAGCTCGTCGGGCGTGCCCTCGGCGATCTTGCGGCCGCGCCAGATGAGGCCGATGCGATCACAGTACTCGGCCTCCTCCATGAAGTGCGTCGTCACCACCACCGCCACTCCGCGCGCGGTGAGCGCGCCGATGTGATGCCAGAACTCGCGGCGCATCAGCGGATCGACGCCGCTCGTCGGCTCATCGAGGAACAGCACCGCCGGCGCATGCAGCGTGGCGCATGCCAGGGCCAGGCGCTGCTTGAACCCGAGCGGCAGCAGCGCCGCATTGGAGCGCAGATGCGGCCCGAGCTCGAACAGCTCGATCATGGCCGCTACGCGCTCGCGCTTGGCCGCGCGCGTCAGGCCGTAGATGTCGGCGAAATACTCCAGGTTCTGCGCCACCGACAGGTCGCCGTAGAGCGAGAACTTCTGCGCCATGTAGCCGAGACGCGCGCGGGCGCGGCTCGCAGCGTTCAGCAGGTTGACCCCGGCGACGCTGGCCGTTCCGGCGGAGGGCTTCAGCAACCCGCACAGCATGCGGAAGGTGGTCGATTTGCCGGCGCCGTTCGGGCCGAGCAGCCCGTAGATCTCCCCGGCACGCACCTCGAAGCCGACGCGATCGGCCGCCACGAAATCCCCGAAGCGCCGCGTGAGCGAGCGCGCCTGCACCTGCACCGGTCCGTCGGCGGCATCGGCAGCCGCGGCGCCCGCCCCCGCCGCCGGCCAGCCGCGCGCCAGCAGGCTCTCGCCCTTGCGCGCGCCGCCGAGCAGCTCGACGTATGCGTCTTCGAGGCGCGCCGCGACGGGTTCGTAAGGAGCGCCGGCGAACTCACCCT
>DASSQU010000439.1:0-8001 GCA_035702325.1 Steroidobacteraceae bacterium | reverse complement strand
CACCAACACAGGCTGCTGCAACACGGAGTCCCCATCGCGTCGTTGTTCTCACGAGCTGCGCTCCCGCCACAGTGCGCGATGAGACCTCAGCCTTGGATCTCCTACCGCGCGAAAATAAGGCAGAGCTCCTGCTCTCTTTATCGTTCTGTCGCCACCTGCGGAGAACTCTCAGTCACGGCACTGACTGCGGCACGTGCCGATCGACTGCCGGCGGCAACTTCTTGAGCTCAAAGAATGCCCGATGGCGCAAAGCCCGACAAGGGGATCTCTCGTCTGATCGTCGAGCCCTGACAAGCTATTGATTCGGTAGCGTTCTAACTAACCCCTCGCACTGCAAGATGTTGGAATCGAAACTGGGACAGTAATGCCGCGGCCGACGCGAAATGCTGGTCACGTATCCGTTCGAGGCTCCCGACCTCGTCAAACAATCAGGCCAATAAAGGCAGCATCTCTTGCGCGCGTGGACTCTCAGTCGGCGGTACCAACTGCGCTGCTCATAGCCCGGACCGTTACACCCTTCCCTAGTGTGGCCGCTGCGAACTCAGGCGCGATGCGGAGATAGGTGGTCTATGGTCGTCCACGCGCATTTGTTTCAAATCGCTGTAAAGCCGACCGTCGGAGAAGCATTCCGTACAGCTCAGCTTTGCTGGGCGTCGTGAGCGCTCGACAGTTGAAACAACATATTGATTTGGCGGAGAGAGAGGGATTCGAACCCTCGAAGGGCTTTTGACCCTTACACCCTTAGCAGGGGTGCGCCTTCGACCACTCGGCCATCTCTCCGCTCGCGGAATTGCAGCTCGACCGCCGTCCGCGCGGGCGGGCCATGATACGGAAAGGACCGGCGGGCGGCAAAAGCCCGCCGCCGCGCAAGCTCAGCCGTCGAGGCGCGCGCGTACGAACTCGCGCACCGACCCGAGCGCCGCATCGAGTGCCTCGGGTCTGCTGCCGCCGGCCTGCGCGAAATCAGCCCGCCCCCCGCCGCGCCCGCCCACCTGCGCTGCGACTGCTCCGGCGAGCTCCCCCGCCTTGATGCGCGCCGTCAGATCGTCGGTCACGCCGACGACCAGCACCACCTTGGCCGGCTCCTCGACGCTCGCGAGCACGACCACGGCGGACTTGAGCCGGTCCTTCAGCTGATCGACCGCGGACCTCAGGGCGCCGGCGTCTGCACCGTCGACCCTGGTGGCCACCACCTTGACTCCCCCCACCTCGGCGGCACCGGCCGCGAGGTCTACGCCCTTGCCCGAGGCGAGCCGGTCCTTGAGCGCGCGGATCTCGCGCTCCAGCTGCTTGCCGCGCTCGAGCTGCTCGCGCACTTTTTCGGCGAGGTCCTCGCGCGAGCCGCGGACCAGGCCCGCCAGGTCCTTGAGCAGCGCATCGCTCTGCTCGACGTACTCGAGCGCCGCAGCGCCGGTGAGCGCCTCGATGCGCCGCACGCCCGAAGCCACCCCGGTCTCCGCGATGATCTTGAACAGGCCGATGTCTCCGGCGCGATGCACGTGTGTGCCGCCGCACAGCTCCATCGAGAACTCCCCGATGCGCAGCACCCGCACGTCCTTCTCGTATTTCTCGCCGAACAGCGCGATCGCGCCCGCGGCCACCGCGCCCTCGTAGTCCATGACGCGGGTTTCCGCCGCCACATTGGCCCGGATCTGCGCATTCACCAGACGCTCGATCTGCGTGAGCTCCTCGCCCGTGACCGGCTGGAAGTGCGCGAAATCGAACCGCAGCCGGTCGGGCGCCACCAGCGAGCCCTTCTGCTGCACGTGAGTGCCGAGCAGCTGCCGCAACGCGGCGTGCAGCAGATGGGTGGCGCTGTGATTCAGCACTATCGCCTGGCGCCGCGCGCCGTCGACGCGTGCCTCGAGCGTATCGCCGACGCGGATGCTGCCCTCGACGACGCGGCCGTGGTGCACGTGACCGGCGCCGCGCTTGCGGGTGTCGGCGACGGCAAAGCGCGCGCCGGCCCCGCCGAGCTCGCCGCTGTCGCCCACCTGGCCGCCCGCCTCGGCGTAGAACGGCGTGCGGTCGAGGATCACCTCGCCCTCTTCGCCCTCCTTCAGCGTCTCGACCCTCGCCCCGTCCTTCTGCAGCGCGACGACCTGGCCGAGCGAGACGAGCTCCTCGTAACCCCGGAACGCGGTGCGCGCACCCGCCGGAGCGTCCGCGCGCAGGTCGACGTCGAATTTGCTCGCTTGCTGCGAGCGGCGCCGCTGCCCCTCCATCGCCGCATCGAAGCCCGCCTGGTCGATGGCGAGGCCGCGCTCGCGCGCCACGTCCGCGGTCAGGTCGGCGGGAAAGCCGTAGGTATCGTAGAGCTTGAACACGGTCTCGCCGTCGATCACCTGCGTGCCGCGCAGGTTACGGATCGCGCCCTCGAGCAGCACCATGCCCTTGGCGAGCGTCTCCGCGAAGCGTTCCTCCTCCTGCCGCAGCACGCGCTCGGCGAGATTGCGCCGTGAGGTGAGCTCCGGAAAGGCCGCGCCCATCTCCTGTTCGAGCACCGGCACCAGCTTGTAGAAGAACGGCTCCTGGATGCCGAGCTTGTAGCCATGGCGGATCGCGCGGCGGATGATCCGGCGCAGCACGTAACCGCGTCCTTCGTTGGAGGGCAGCACGCCGTCGACCACCAGGAACGCGCAGGCGCGGATGTGATCGGCGATCACCCGCAGCGAGCTCGAAGTGAGGACCGTGGTGCCCGCCAGCTTGCCCGCGGCGCGGATCAGATTCTTGAAGAGGTCGATGTCGTAATTGGAATGCACTCCCTGCATCACCGCCGCGATGCGCTCGAGCCCCATGCCGGTATCGACCGAGGGCTTCGGCAGCGGCTTCAGGCTCCCGTCCGGGCCGCGCTCGTACTGCATGAACACCAGGTTCCAGATCTCGACATAGCGATCGCCCTCCTCCTCCGGCGAGCCGGGCGGGCCGCCGGCGACCTCGGGTCCGTGATCGTAGAAAATCTCGCTGCAGGGCCCGCACGGGCCGGTGTCTCCCATGGCCCAGAAGTTCGACGCCTCCCCGAGGCGCGCGAACTGCCGCGGGCTGACGCCGATTTCCTTCAGCCAGACGTCGGCGGCTTCGTCGTCGTCGTTGTAGACGGTGCACCACAGGCGCGCCGGGTCGAGTCCGAGCGTGTAGATGAGGAAGTCCCAGGCGAAGTGGATCGCCTCGCGCTTGAAGTAGTCGCCGAAGGAGAAGTTGCCGAGCATCTCGAAGAAGGTGTGGTGGCGCGCGGTGTAGCCCACGTTCTCCAGATCGTTGTGCTTGCCGCCGGCGCGCACGCAGCGCTGGCTGGAAGCGGCGCGCAGGTAATCGCGCTGCTCCCTGCCGAGAAACACCTCCTTGAACTGCACCATGCCGGCGTTGGTAAAGAGCAGCGTCGGATCGTTCGCGGGCACGAGCGGGCTCGACGGCACGACGATGTGACTCTGCGCGCGGAAGAACTGCAGGAACGCGCGCCGCACGTCGGCCGCGCTGAGGTAGGAGGGTTTTGCCAAGGTCCTTCAGTCCGGATCGGAATCGGCGCCGGTGGCCGCGCGGATATGATCCGCTGAAAAGCCCCGATACTGCAAAAAGCGCGCCTGGCGCGCCTTCTCCCGCCAACTCTCCGGCGCCCGCTCGCCGAAGCGGCGGCGGCGGGTGGCGCGCGCCAGCGCCCGCCAGTCCGGTCCGGAATCGAGCGCCGCGTCGATGAGCGCGGGAGCGAGCCCCTGCGAGCGCAGGTCCGCGGCGATGCGTATCGGGCCCTGCCCGCGGCCCGCGTGGTAGCTGACATAGTTCTGCGCGTAGCGCTCGTCGTTGACCACGCCGCGGGCAATGAGCTCGGCGACCGCGGCGGCTGCCGCCCGGGCGCTGAAGCCGCGCGCGGCCAGGCGCTCGCGCAGCTCGCCGCTCGCGAAATCCCGCCGCGCGAGCAGCGCCACGGCCGCAGCGCCTGCCGCAGCGGGGTCCTCGCCCTGCTCCTTGACCGCCGGCCTCGATGATCTGCGCGCGCGCAACATCTTCAGTATAGTAACGGGAGCTGCGGCCCGCCTTCGGGGACGCCTGCTGCTATACGATCACTCGGAGAAACGGCACCATCATGCGATTCATCGTCGGCCTACTGGCATGCGCGGGTCTCGGCCTCCTGTCGCTCGCTCGGGCGGATTCGCCGAATTCCTCCGCCACGCAGGGTGTATCCGCGGGGACGACTCCGTCGGCCGCCGCGGCCGCAACCGCCCATGCGGCCACCGCCAGCAGCGCCGCGCCGGCGACCCCGGCCGCCCCGCCGGCCCTCGACTTCGAGGAGAAGCATCTGCTCGCCGAAGGCTACCGCGTGGAAATTCGCCACGGCCAGAAGATGTTCTGCCGCCGGGAGGAAGTGCTCGGCTCACGCGTCGAAGGGCAGAAGTTCTGCGGCACCGCCGAGCAGCTGAAAGCCACGGAGTCTCAGGCCAAGGAAGCCGTAGAGCGCACGCGGCATCAGCAGGCGAACCCGACGCAACATTGAGCGGCGCAGCCGTGCGCGCGGCGTTATGATCGCCGCCGGGCGGCATTCCCGAGATTGCCGAGGGGGGGGGTAGCATGCGCGTCGCTGTTACATTGCTCGCCTGTCTGGGTGGCGCGGCGTTGAGCCCGGGCTTCGCCGACCCGCCGAGCGATGCCGCTGCCCCGACTCCCACCACCGAGTCCGCGGCTCCGGCGGCCGCTCCGGTCGGCACGCCCGCGCCGGCGGCCACCCCCGCGACGCCGGCCGCCACTCAGGCCCGTGCCGCCGCCCCCACGCCCCAGGCCGCACCGCGGGTCGATCAGGACGAGAAACTCCTGCTGGCGGCGGGATTCAAGCCCGAGGTGCGCAACGGCACGACCGTCTGGTGCCGCCGTGTGGAGGAAATCGGCTCACGGGTCAGCGCCAAGAAGCTGTGCGGAACCGCTGAAGAACTGGCAGTGAGCGTACGCGAGACCAGGCAGCGCCTCGAAATCTCGCAGCGCCAGCAGCTGAACCCGGTCAACCACTGAGTCCGCCGGCCCGCGGTACCGGGACTCAGGCCGTATTGGCCGCGGCCGCCTGTTCGCCGTTACGCTGCCGCGGCGGCAGCAGCCGGGCCCGTACCTGCTCCTCGATCTCGCGCGCCACGTCCTTGTTGCTCTGCAGGTAGGCGCGCGCGTTGTCCTTGCCCTGGCCGATGCGGTTGCCCTTGTAGGCATACCAGGTGCCGGACTTCTCGATGATGCCGAGCGAGCCGCCGAGCTCGATGATCTCGCCCTCGCGCGAGATGCCCTGGCCGTACATGATTTCGAATTCCGCCTCGCGGAACGGCGGTGCCACCTTGTTCTTGACCACCTTGACGCGCGTCATGTTGCCGATGACTTCCTCGCCATTCTTGATCGCGCCGATGCGGCGGATGTCGAGCCGCACCGAGGCGTAGAACTTCAGCGCGTTGCCCCCGGTGGTCGTCTCCGGGTTGCCGAACATCACGCCGATCTTCATGCGGATCTGGTTGATGAAGATCACGATGGTGTTCGAGCGCTTGATGTTGCCGGCGAGCTTGCGCAGCGCCTGGGACATGAGCCGCGCCTGCAGGCCGACCTGCATCTCGCCCATCTCCCCTTCGATCTCCGCCTTGGGGGTGAGTGCCGCCACCGAGTCGACCACCACGATGTCGACCGCGTTCGAGCGCACCAGCATGTCGGTGATCTCGAGCGCCTGCTCGCCGGTATCGGGCTGGGAGACGAGCAGATCCCTGAGGTTGACCCCGAGCTTCTCCGCGTAGCTCGGATCGAGCGCGTGCTCGGCGTCGACGAATGCGGCGGTGCCGCCGCCGCGCTGCACCTCGGCGATCACCTGCAGCGTGAGCGTGGTCTTGCCGGAAGCCTCCGGGCCGAAGATCTCCACCACACGGCCCCGTGGCAGCCCGCCGACCCCGAGGGCGACGTCGAGCCCGAGCGAGCCGGTCGACACCGTCTCCACGTCGAAGCTCGCCGCGGAATCGCCGAGGCGCATCACCGAGCCCTTGCCGAACTGCTTTTCGATCTGTCCCAGCGCTGCCGCCAGCGCCTTCTTGCGGTTTTCGTCCATCTGTGAGCCCCGGGAATTGGATACGGAGAGCGGTGAAATCTCCCGCTGCAATTATCACATAAAGCGCCGGCCGCCGGGCACCGCGCCGCGTGCTCTTTGCGGTCTATGTGCGCACTTTTTCCGCGCCGAACAGTGCATACGACTCGACGACACTGTATAGGGCGCCCGCCGGATCCGTGCGGCTCTCGATGAGAGCGAAGCCATCGAAGCGCCACTCGACCGGGCGCATCGCCTGCGGGCTCGGGGCGTGCGTAACCTTGCGTGCCACGGTGACATGCAACCGGAAGGGCTTGAGATCCGGACAAAAACCCGCGGCCTCCGTCGCCTCCCTGAGCGCGCCGGCGAGCGCCGCCAGTCCCGGAACCGCATTCGCTTCCCGGTCCGCAAGCACCCACAGGATCTGCGCGCGCGCGGCGTACCCGATGCGCCCGAGAGTGAGCGCGAGCGGCGATACCTGCGGCGCGCGAGCGGCGGCGGCGTGCGCCACCGCGCCCAGCTCGGCGATGCGGGACTCCGGCACGCTGCCGAGGAAGGCGAGCGTCACGTGCAGACTCTCGGCCGGCACCGGCCGGCCGCCGCAGCCGCGCACCGCCTTGCGCACCGCGTGCACGAGCGCGGCCCGCTGTGCGGCGTCGGGCCAAAGGGCGAAGAACAGCCGGCGCGTACGCTCGGGAGGCGCTGCTGCCCTCTGCGGCTCGCCGCCGGAGATCCCGCTGCTCACACGGCGCGCGGGCGCAGCTCGAGCCGCAGCAGCATCTCCAGCGCCCGCCGCACCGAGCGGCTGCGTACCGCGGCGCGGTCCCCGCGGAAGTGCCGCTCCTCGGTGAGGACCTGGAGCGAGCGCCCGCGGCGCGCCGTGACGCACAGCCACACCGTGCCCACGGGCTTCCCGGCCGTGCCGCCGTCGGGTCCCGCGACGCCGCTGACCGCGAGCGCGAGGTCCGCCGCCGACACCCGCAGCGCTCCGGCGGCCATCGCGCGCACGGTCTGCTCGCTCACCGCGCCGTGGCGCTCGAGCGTTGCCGCCGCGACGCCGAGGTCGCGCATCTTGGCGGCGTTGGAATACGTCACGTAGCCGCATTCGAACCACTGCGAGCTGCCGGGGATGTCGGTGAGCGCCTTGGCGATCCAGCCGCCGGTGCAGGACTCGGCCGTGACGATGCGCCGCCCGGCGGCGAGCGCCCGCTGCCCGACGCGGGCGGCGAGTCCGAGCAGCGCGGGGTCCACGCTCATGGGCCGCAGGCTACGCGCAACGGGCTGCTGTCGTCGACCGGTTCGTCTTGGGTTAGCCTTCGCGCACCATGAACGAGGCGTCCTTGGCCCGGCACACGCCGGTGATGCAGCAGTACCTGCGCATCAAGAGCCGCTACCCGGACATTCTGCTCTTCTACCGCATGGGCGATTTCTACGAGCTCTTCTACGAGGACGCCCGCCGCGCCGCGGCGCTGCTCGACATCACGCTCACCGCGCGCGGACAGTCGGCCGGCGAGCCCATCCCCATGGCGGGAGTGCCGTATCACGCCGTGGACAGCTACCTCGCGCGCCTGGTGCGCAAGGGCGAGAGCGTGGCGATCTGCGAGCAGCGGGGCGACCCGGCAACTTCGAAGGGTCCGGTGGAGCGCGAGGTGGTGCGCATCGTCACCCCCGGCACGGTGACGGACGCGGCGCTGCTCGAGGAGCGCCAGGACACGCTCGTCGCGGCGCTGGCACGCGCCGGCGGACAATTCGGACTCGCCTGGCTCGACCTCGCCGCCGGACGCTTCACCGTGCTGCAGGGTGAAGGGCGCGCGGCGCTCGCCGCCGAGCTCGAGCGCCTCAAGCCCGCCGAGCTCCTGCTCGCCGAAGGTGACGCGCAGGACGCCGCGCGTGCCGGCACCGCGGTGCGCACCCGGCCGCCGTGGCATTTCGAGCTCGCCGGCGCGTCGCGGCTGCTCACCGATCAG